>JAOAPQ010000292.1 GCA_025462965.1 Bryobacterales bacterium | reverse complement strand
TCGCCCTGAGGAAGCGTGGTCATCACGCAGCGGGGACAGGGACCGGTGATGCTCAGACGAACGGTATCCCCGATCGCGAGGATTCGTCCGATCCAGGCGTTTTCCACGAAACCCTTCTCGTCGTTCGCGGTCTCGATTACGATATTGGGGCGAAACCGCCGGACCTCAAAGCGCCCCTGTGGATACAGCACCCGTAGCCGATCGAGCGTGCCCGTGGTCAGCAGATGCACAACGGCACAATCGAAAAAGGTACCCTCCGGCAGACCGAAGTCGGTCACGGTGTCGCGGTGCTCGAGGCCTTCGATATCCGGCCAGTACTCCTCAGCCGCGGCGGCCGCCCGCACCTTGGGCAATGCGGATTCAACAACGGCCTGACGACCAAGCGTTACCTCACGCTTGAGCACCTTCGAGAGGATCAGATTGATGTCGGGCTGCTCACTGTTGACCATGGCGCCGTCCGGCAAAGTGATACGTACCGGCGGCACCTTCTCACTGGTTGCCGGGGCATCCGCAAGTGCGGAGCGGAAAGCGAACAGCCCTGGCCATTTCCGCGGGTTCTTGGCGCTTGCGACCTTCCCATCGGAGCTATCGACGAGCGCGTAGGCGCGATCTCCCAGCAGCCCGCCTTGGGTGACCTCGGCAGAATTCAGTTCTTCTCCCATCGTGGATTTCAGCGGGTACCGCCAGAGAGAAACGATCGTACCAGGAGTTCTTTGCATAGATGCCGCCGGTTGGACTCAGCATATAACACCCAGTATCGGAATTCAGGCCGCCAGTTTTCGCCACCAGATCACCACCCCGGTGACTGCCATTACCGCCAGCAGCAGGCTCGAAAGCGCGACCAGAATGTGCGATGGCGCGCCCCAGATATCGCCGGTATGGAGGGAGCGATTGAAGCGCACCCAGTAATACCCGGCGGAATCCGTCCTGAAGTTCCGCAGCTGAAGTACTTTGCCGCTGTATTGGTCGATGGCGACGCCACTGTGCACGGTCTCCGAGGTGTCCTCGGGCACACGCATGAGGACGGTGAGTGCGTCTTTCGGCTTACGCGGCAGCGAATAGCCCGCGACGGTGGCGTAAGGGATCGCGGCGCGGGCGATTTCGACCGCTTTGTCGATTGTGACCGCCGCGCCGCCCTCGACCGGCGAAGACTGTGCCGGGGGGAGTTGAGCGGGCCTTTCGCCACCGGCGAGCGAGAAGATGGCGCGCTCTCCGGATTCGAAGCCGATCAGAACGCCCGTGACCGCCGCCAGGAGCAGGAACAGCGAGGAATAGAGCCCCACGACGTGATGCAGGTCGAAGCAGATCCTGAACCATGATGCGCTCCACTTGACGGTGGTCCGGCGCGTTCGCCAAAACAGGATGAGGCCGCTCGGCACAAGCAGGCACAGGAGCAAACCCGTAAAGCTGACAACGGTCTTGCCGGCGGCCGCGAGCCGCGGCATGGAGCGCGGATCGGGCACCAGCCGCAAATGGATCTGATAGATGTACCCGATGATCCTGTCGCTCGGAAAGCCGCCTTTCACGCTGCCGAGGATCGCGCCGTTGTACTGATTGACGAACACCGAAACTCCGCCCGGCAACTGGACGACGCGCGCGAGATTGGCATGGCGCAGAATCTGAACCGATCCGGGGTGGGCAGGGGCGAAGCTTTGCTCGACGATGTGAACGAGTTCCTGTTCCGGCAAAACATGCGGCCCGGGCTGAACGTAAAACAAGTCCGGATGCAGCCAGTGCGGGATGTCGTTCTCAAATGCGATGACGCTCCCCGTGAGGCCGAGCAATATCGCGAACAGCGCTGCCGTGAGCCCCAGATATAGATGGATTTTCAGCAGGATGCCGCGGGCGGTCAAAGCTTGGAACCACCTTGCCTCATCCGAGATAGCGTACCGCGAGCGCAGTCATATCGTCCGACGCGGACGCGGCGCCCACAAACCCTCTGACTTCCCGCATCAGGCCTTTTACGATCTGCTCGACATCCGCGTGGGCGAAAGAGTTTAGCGCCTGTTCGATTCTCTCCTCATCGAACATCTCGCCCGCGGAGTCGAACGCTTCGAGTGCGCCATCGGTGAAGAGCACGAGACTCTCGCCAGGCGCGAGCAACACGCTTCCGCCCTCGTAGTGCGCCCGCTCGTCAATCCCGGCAATGGTCCCGCCGCCATCCGCGGCCTTTCGCAGGCCGACACGCGGTGAAACGACGTAAGGAGGATGATGCCCGGCATTGCAATAATCCACCTGGCCGGATCGTGTGTCAAGAATGCCGTAGAAGAGCGTTACGAATGTGGGCCCGTCGCTCTGCCTGGCCAGCACCTTGTTGACGTAGCGGATGCATTCGGCCGCCGACGCCGCCTGCATGGCGGTCGCCCGCAACAGGGTCCGGGTCGCCGCCATGAAGAGCGCCGCCGGAACACCTTTGCCGGAGACATCGCCAATCACGAACCCGAAGCGTTCGCCATCGATAAGAAAGAAGTCGTAAAAGTCGCCGCCCACCGAGCTTGCGGGCTGCATCTCGGCATAGACCTCGAATTCGCTTCTGTCCGGAAAAGGAGGGAACCTCCGCGGCAGCATGGACTGCTGAATCCTGGCGGCCACGCTCAGTTCGCTGTTTATAGCCTCGAGCTGTTTGCGCGCGTGGTGACCGTCGCGCACGCCCTTGATCTCGCGGATGGTCTTCTGAATGGTGATTTCAAAATCCTCGAAATCGATGGGCTTGGTGAGAAAGTCATAGGCACCGCGGTTCATCGCGATGCGGATATTCTGCATATCCCCGTAGGCCGATACCATCACGGTTCGCAGGACGCGATCCATGGTGCTGAGCCGCGAGAGCAGCGTGAGGCCGTCCATCACGGGCATGTTTATATCGCTCATCACGATGTCGATGGAGGCATCGTCATTGAGCTTCGCCAGGGCCTCTTCGCCGTTCAGCGCGAATTCGAAGTCGAATTCGCCATCGCGGATTTTGCGGCGAAAGGTCTGCCTGATCAGCAGTTCCACATCGGGTTCGTCGTCAACGACAAGAATTTTGAAGGCCATATCACGTTCTCGGAAGGATGATGATGAATTCGGCGTACTCGCCGGGCTCAGATTCGACACGGATCTGTCCGCCGTGCTCCTGCACGACGATTTCGTAGCTCATGGACAGGCCCAGCCCCGTGCCCGAGCCCGCGGGCTTGGTTGTGAAAAACGGCTCGAAGACCTTCTGCCGGATCTCTTCCGGGATTCCATTCCCGTTGTCGCGGATCCGGATCTCCACCTGTTTATCAAGGTTCCGGGTGGCTATGGACAGGGTCGGCTTAAAGCCCGGAGCCGCATGTTTTGCCTTCTGGTCCGCCGCAAATCCTCCGTTGTTGGCGATATTCAGTATCACCCGGCTCAGATCGTGCGGCACCACGTTCATGAGGGGAATCCCGGGGTCGTAACGCTCTTCGATCGTGACATTGAAATGAATGTCCTGCGCGCGCAGGCCGTGATACGCAAGCTTGACATACTCGGAGACCAGAGAGTTTAAATTCGATAACTGCATCTGGCCCCGCTGCCCGCGCGAATGCATGAGCATTCCCTTCACGATGTCGTCCGCGCGCTTGCCGTGTTCGCGGATCTTCGCGGCATTCACCTCCACATCGTTTAGCGTCGCTTCGATGAACTCGAACTCGGCCGGATCGACCCGCTCCTTTTGCGAGATCAGCGACGAACGAAGGTCCGCCACCAGCGACTTGAGAATCCCGGCGAAGTTGGTCACGAAATTCAGCGGGTTCTTGATTTCGTGCGCGATGCCGGCCGTGAGAGTTCCCAGCGAGGCCAGCTTCTGCTGGACCAGGAGGCGGTCCTGCGCTTTCTTCAGTTCTTCGAGCGCGGTCGCGAGGGCCGCTCCCTTGCGCTTCTCCTCCTGATGCGCGGCGATCAACTCCTGCCGCGCCGCCGAAAGGTGCCCTGACATATCGTCAAACGCTTTGGCGAGATCTCCCAGCTCATTGCGCTGCGCGAGTGAGATCCTGTAGCCGAGTTCTCCCGCTCCCACCGCCGCAGCCCCCTTCTTCAGCGCAGTGAGCCCGCGGGCGATATCGCGCGCCACCAGCCACGCCGCCGTCAGCGCCACCACCATGGAAATGAGAAAGATGGAAAACGTGATCCGGTCGCTGATGCGGGAAGCCGCACGGAAATTTTCGCCCGCCGATTCCGCGCGCCGGTTCTCCTCCGACTGCAGGCGCGGCATCAACTCCTGGATGACGAGGCGGCTCAGCGGGTCGCCGCGTATGGCAAGCTCCGCGATCGCCTTCGTCTGATTCACCCCGAAGTTGTCGTAGAACAAACGCCAGGACTTGGAGAGTTCCCGGAAAGAGTTTTCGAACTCCCGAATGGTAAGGCCTTCCCTCGAAAGATTCCGGAACTCCGAGATGTTCCTTTGAGCTTCGTCCAGCCGATTAGCGAACTGAACCTTCTCGGAGGGAGACGCACCAGCCGCGCCGGCCTCCGACGCGACCTGGCTCAGGACCCCGATCTGCTTCTGCGCATCGTTGAGCGTGAGTTGAACGGAGGAAAGCAGCGCCTCACGTGTGATCGCGCGCCGCAGGTCTTCCACTGCCACCGACCTCCGCCCGTTGCTCCAGACGTAGACCCCGGCGTTGAACGCAAACAGAGTCATGATGCCAAGGAACGAAAGCGTGAAGCGGCGCCGGATCGTCATGAGGCGTCAGCGCAGAGGATACGTTTTGTCGCCCGGCAGCTTACCGTCTATCCTGAGAACCTTCAGCCCTTTGGGAATCTGCGCAGAATCCACAAAGGCGACGGCGCCCGGAATCGCGGCCACCAGTTCGCTCGCCATCTCGGTGGAGTAGACGATCTTCGGGCCGGTCGAGACATCGGCGCGGAAGACCTTCGAGATCCAGTACTGCCGGAACTGCGCCTCACTCATCTGATAGATGGTCCGCAGAACCACGTTGCGCTCCGGAGCGACCGGCGCGCGCATCAGCAGCACCACGCGGAGCCGCGGATTCCAAAACTGCCGGTCGCCCATGAATACTTTGCGCACCTCGGAAAAGCTCATTTCGTCGACCGGCACGTCGGGACTTACCACAATTGCCACGGGCGAGGCGGCCGCTAAACCGCGGATGGCCAGGAGAAGGAACGCAATGAGTAATCCGGTCGGGGGCACTGGGGTCAGCTCCTCTAAAATGTAAAGCTCGTCTGACCCCAGGCCAGGTTGATTTTTCCAAGGCCCGGGCGGTCCTGGTTCCGGTATTCGAATTTGAATGCGGCGAAGCTCGAGATGTCGTATCGAACTCCAAGGGTGGACCCGGACAGGCCGAGGTTCAGACCGCGAAAGACCGCGTCGGCCAGGGGCACGTGGATGTATTCGTAGCGATAGTAAGGTTTCCAGCGCTCCGCAACGGGCAGACGATAAGCTAACTGCGCGTACCACGCCTGGCTGTTCGTAACCAGGTTCGAGCCCTGCTGGCGGTGGTTGACATTGAAAAATTCGGCGATGAACTCGGGCCTTTCCTTGTTCCAGACGATATGCGCCGATTCAATCCATTCCCGCGTCTCCGGCCGGCCATTCGCGTTGATCCTGTCACGATACACGGAGGCGCCCACCTGCAGGCCGAACAGCCGGTCCGGCTTGATGTACACGGTGGTGAGCCAGGCCTTGTTGTTATTCACGTCGCCCCAGTCCCCCGACCGGCTCAGCACGGAACTGCGGCCGTTGCCGATGCCGGCGTTGTAATTCAGATTCAGGCCTCCGGCCGAGTAAGATCCTTCCGCGAGTGCGCCCACAAAGTGAACGGGAATGAAACTGCCGCCAAACTGAACCATTTCCGGGCGGCTGGCGGTGGTCTGCAGCCAGGAGCCATGGTGGAACTGGGTATTCCAGTAACTGACCGGCGTGTGATAGCGGCCGAACGAAACCTTAAGGTGGTCGCTCTGATCGAAGCGGATGATCGACCGCTCCACTTCCACATTGAAACCCGGGGCGGCCGGCGACCCGGTGCCCGCATCGGACCTCGCGGTCATGCTCAGTTCGCCGAAATAGGTCACGCGGGACGAGAGCGCGGAGCTCATATGCAGGATGAACTGTCCTTCGCTGAAGCCGTTGTGGCTGCCGTGCTGATCGCTGGCGTTATAGTCGATATCGCCGAACCCGGACAGGCGGAGCGAAGGATAGGATGTGGGCGGCTCTACGGGGGCGCCATGGTTATGATCGACGATCGCCGCGGGGGTGGCGGACACCGCGGCCACTGCGGGAGTGCCGGACACAACTGCTGCCGCGGGTCGCGTGGCTTCCAGTTCATTGACTCGTTTTTCCAGCCGGTCGATCCGCTGCAATAACTGCCGGATCAGTTCGCTCTGGTCGGCGGCGTCCGCCGCCTGCGCCCAAGCGCCGGAGGGCAGGATCAGAAGAATACTTAGGATTGTCAGATCGGAGTACAGCGTCCGCAATCGGGGCATAAGAGTTTTTCTTAGTGGGAGCCGCGACCGTGCGGAGCGCATGGGACATAATAGCACCGGCGGGAAGCCTTGAGTGTCCGGAGGCTCGATAAGTCAAGGCCTTTAGTAAACCCTGCGCCGTTAGTCGCGGGTGGTCGGTTCCGGTAACGCCGTTTGAACGAAGCCTTGCGGCAGACGCTTCGCATGCGCACGGTGGAGGGTTTGCGGTAACAGCGATATTGTCGGGTCACAAGGAGGTCCCTGTGACCCATCTACGAAAAATAACGCTCGAAGAACT
>JAOAPQ010000280.1 GCA_025462965.1 Bryobacterales bacterium | reverse complement strand
AACCCCGCGCGCGGACGCGGCCGTAATGGGTTGGGCGGCGCCGCGGCGGGCTTTGTCCAAACATCGTCGTTCGACAAGGAACCGCCACAACTGCCGGCCGATCTGAAGAGTGGTGGCGTTCTAATCTTCTCCAAGACTTCGGGGTATCGCGATGAACCGGCGATTGAAGCATCGAATGCCGCGCTTGCGGTCATCGCGAAAGAGCATGGCTGGCCGTACTTCATCACAGAGAACGGCGCCGTTATGAATCCCGAACAGCTGAGTAAGTTCCGGCTTGTGATTTGGAACAATACCAGCGGCGACCCGCTGACGCCGGAACAGCGCACGGCGTTCAAAACCTGGATCGAAAACGGCGGTTCATTTCTTGGCATTCATGGAGCAGGCGGCGACCCCGTCAGCAATCATGGCCACTCCTCGCTCGCCGATTGGAAATGGTACATCGACACGCTAATCGGGGCTCAATTCGTTATCCATTCCGGTATCGTGCCGGCCGACATTCACATCGAGGATCGAAAGAGTCCGATTGCGAAGACTCTTCCTGAGACTTGGCATCGTGAGGAAGAATGGTACGCGTTTGCGGAAAGCCCCAGAAGTAAGCCTGGTTTTCACATCATCGCCACGGTTGACGAGAAGACTTACAGCCCTGGCCGCGCCTCCATGGGCGTGGACCATCCGCTGGTGTGGTGGCATTGCGTGGAGAAGGGTCACGCTTTGTATTCAGCGCTTGGGCACGCCGGACTTATGTATTCGGAACCGCTGATGATCCAGCTCCTCGAAAACGCAATGTCGTGGGGACTGGCCGAGAGCGGTCGCCCATGTTCCGCGGGCAAATGATCGTAAGATTCTTGACAAGCACCCCCTTCATTCGCGTACCATTACTGACAACCTTTCCACATTGAAATCCCACGTCGCATCGTCCCCAAGCCGGGCAGGGTCTCGCTAACAATTTTTTCACCTGGAGAGAAAATGCTTCGAACACACGCACGTGGATACCTGTCTTCATTTGCATCCGCCATTCCGGCCATCGTCGCGGGAATGTTGATCATCCTGAGTACCGCACCCGCGCATGCCCAATCCACATCCACAGGGACCATCTCGGGCCAGGTGTCCGACCCATCCGGCGCCGCCATCGCTGCCGCCGAAGTGAAGTTGGTAGACACTTCGACCAACTCAATCAAGACGGCTCTGACCAACGAATCCGGCCGCTACAATTTCTTTAACGTATCTCCCGGCCTCTACGATGTCGTCATCAGCCGCCCCGGCTTCTCAGAATCTAAATTCACACGGCAGCGCGTCGAAGTGGGCCTTGTGCTCACACTCAACGCGAATCTTCAGGTGGGAGCGGCCAGCACGGTTGTGGAGGTCGCCGCCAGCGCCGGTGCCGAGTTGCAAACCGCCAACGCAACCGTAGGCTCCACTATCTCCGGCATCCAGCTCGATTCTCTTCCCAACATCGGCCGCGACGCGAACGCATTTATGCTCCTCCAGCCGGGCGTGGCGCCGGGCGGCAATGTCGGAGGAACCATCACCGACCAAAACTCATACCAACTCGATGGAGGCAACAACTCGAGCGATATGGACGGCACCATGGCCGCCTACACGCTTACCAGCGGCACCATCACCGGCTCGACCGGCGGGACTCCCTCAGGCGCGATGCCCACGCCGATTGAGAGCATCGAGGAGTTCAAAGTCTCCACCTCCAACCAGACTGCGGATTTCAACGGCTCAGCCGGCGGCCAGGTGCAGATGGTTACCAAGCGGGGCAGCAATCAGTTCCACGGATCGGCTTATGAGTATCTTCTCAGCAGCTACTTCTCAGCGAATCTCTGGAAGAACGATCACACGCCGGCATATGGCCTTCCCTATACCCCGCTTGCGAAGACCCACCAGAACCGATACGGCGCTTCGCTCGGTGGCCCGATGCTCCCCAATTGGCTCGGCGGCAAGACTTATTTCTTTGTAAATTATGAAGCACGCCGCTTCCCGCAATCCACTACGTTCGAGCGCCAGGTACCCAGCGCTCTTCTGAAGGCCGGCGTAATCCAACTCCCCAATTCATCGGGCGTTTATCAAGCCTATAACATCAATCCTTACCCCGTCACGGTTAATGGAACCACTTACCAGCCCGCGGTATGCCCGGCTGGGGCCTGCGATCCGCTAAGCATCGGGCTCAACCCGGTCGTGAGTAAGGTCTGGAGTTACATGCCGGCTCCGAACGATCCTCAATTCGGCGATGGCTACAACACCCAGGGTTATAACAGCAACGTCTCGATTCCGCAGCAATCCGATAACTACGTTATTCGCCTGGACCATGACTTCGGCCAGAATTGGCATCTCATGACGAGCTATCGGTACTATACCTTTAAGCAGAACACCACTAACCAGACCGATTTCGGCGGACTGCTCGGCGGCACAATGGGCCAGTTAATCGCCACCGCCCCGCGCGTGCAAAAGCCCGGGTTTTTCGTGACCGGTCTTACTACTACCATCTCTCCCACTCTCACGAACGACTTCCATTACAACTACCTGCGTAACTATTGGGAGTGGGGTACGGACGGCGCTCCGCCCCAGATCGCTGGCCTCGGTGGTGCGATCGAAATCGGTGGGGAAACTGCCACTACCAACGCTCTCATTCCGTACAACGTGAATTCCCAAAGTGTGCGGCAGCGTTTCTGGGATGGCAAAGACCAGACCTTCCGCGACGACATGAGCTGGGTCCATGGCAACCACTTGTTCCAGTTCGGCGGCTCTTACCAGCGCAACAGCATCATCCATCAGCGCGATGATAACGGCGCCGGCATTTTCAACAACACGGTCTACCAGATTGGCGGCGCCACGGGCGGCATCAATTTCCTCCCGGCATATATCCCGACAAACCTGCCCTCCAACCAGATTGCCAACTGGAATAACTTCTACACCGAGGTGCTCGGTATCGTGAGCCAGCCGCAGACGCTCTATACTCGCTCCGGCTCCAATCTCGCGCTGCAGCCGCTGGGGACTAACCTCGACGTTTTCGTGACCGTTCCGTTTTACAACGAGTACTTCAGTGATACCTGGCACATGCGGAAAGATCTTACACTTACCTACGGCCTGGGCTACCAGATCGAAATGCCGCCAACGGAGAAGAATAGCCAGCAGGTCCTGATGGTGGACCAGGCGGGCAACCAGATCAGCGCGGCTGCCTACTTCGCCACCAAGGCCAAGATGGCCCTTCAAGGACAAACTTACAACCCGATTCTCGGCTTCGAAACCATCAACAACGTATCCGGAGTCAAGTACCCGTACAAGCCCTTCTACGGTGGATTCAGCCCGCGCATCGCCGTCGCCTGGAACCCTAATTTCAATGACGGAATTCTCGGTAAAGTGTTCGGAGGCAACAAGACGGTCATTCGGGGCGGGTACAGCCGCATTTTCGGACGTCTCAACGGCGACGCGCAGGTCTTGAACCCGGTGCTCGGCGCCGGCCTGCTCCAGCCCGTGTCCTGCATCGGCGCGAGCAAGACGGGTCAATGCCTGGGCTCCAGCGGTGTTGACTCAACCTCGGCTTTCCGCATCGGAACCGACGGGAACTCGGCGCCCTTACAAGCTGTATCGTCCACCTTGGCCCAGCCTTATTTTCCTGGGGTCGGCGGCAACGCGACCGCCGGCGACGGTACGGTTCTGGATGCCAACTTCCGCCCGAACCGCTCCGACGTTTTCGATCTCACGATTCAGCGCCAGATCTCAAACAAGTTCACCATGGAAGCAGGTTATATCGGGCGCGTGATCCGGAACGAGTTTCAGCTTGTCAACATGGACGCGGTGCCGACCATGTACACGCTCAACGGCCAGACCTTCGCCAACGCGTTTGGGACGATGTACCAACAGGTCGCCGGCGGCCAGCCCGTCACCACCCAGCCCTTCTTTGAATCCGCGCTTGGCGGTCCCAGTTCGGCCTACTGCACCGGCTACGCCAGCTGCACCGCCGCGGTCGCCGCCAAACAAAAGACGCAGATCACAGGTACGCAGGTCTACACGCTGTGGGCGCAGATGTCGAACTCGCCAAGTTGGACTCTCGGCCGGACCCTGCCCAGTTCCGCAACCGCCCAGACGGCTTCCATCTATCAGACAACCAGTCTTGGTTGGGGTAATTACAACGCGGCGTTCGTCTCCTTCACTATGCGCGACTGGCACGGCTTGACCGCGCGGTCAAACTTTACCTGGAGCCGGACGATGGGTACCGTCGGTCTGGGACAGCAAACCAGTTCCACCACTGTGCTCAATCCCTACGACATCGGCCAAATGTATGGCCCGCAGCCGTTCGATATCCGCTTCGTGTACAACCTGAGCATGATATATCAGCCGGTCTTCTTTAAGGACAACAAAGTCCTTCATCGCATTCTCGACGGTTGGAACTTCGCCCCGCTCTTCACGGCGCAGAGCGGCGCTCCGCTCGAAGTCAACATCAGCGGCGGCGGTACCAACAATTGCCAGTCGTTCGGCGAATCCAACTGCAGCTCCGATAGTACGTACGAAAACGCGGTGCTCATTGCAAAGTATACGGGCGGCAACTCCCTTCACGAAAACGTTAGCAGCTCCACCTCTGTGGCCTCTTCAGGTAATCCGGCAAAAGGGGGTTCGGGTCTCAATCTCTTCGCTGATCCCAACGCGTCATTCGGCCAGTTCCGCCGCCTGATCCTTGGCGTCGATACGACCGGCGGCGGCGCGGGTACGCTTCGCAACTTCCCGACCTGGAATCTGGACATGGCGATCTCAAAGGACTTCAAAATCCCTTATCGCGAAGGCATTGGGCTAACGTTCAACGCCCAGTTCAGCAACATGTTGAACCACTTCCAGGCCGGCACCCCCGCCCTGAACATCGATAGCCCAACCACGTTCGGTGTGGTCACCACACAGGCGAACACACCGCGCCAGATTGAATTCGGCCTGAGATTACACTGGTAACACTGAGTTCTGTCGCCGTTCTTTTGACTTTAAGACAACTAACATGACATCTCTAACCAAGTACCTCCTCGTGACGATGCTTGTCGTCCCGGTCTTCGGCGCCGAAGACCCCAAGACGCAGGGCATGAAAGCCGACCTGATCGGCAAAGTCGATTCGATGAAAACCAAGACGCAGATCATGGTCGATTCCATGTTCAGCTTCGGCGAACTGGGCTTCCAGGAATTCGAAACGTCGAAGTATCTCACCGGGATACTGGAGAAGGAAGGCTTCAAGATAGAGCGTAACTACGCAGGCATTCCAACGGCGTGGACTGCAACATGGGGATCCGGCAAGCCCGTAATCGCCATCGGCTCCGATATTGATTGCATACCGCAGGCGTCGCAAAAGCCCGGCGTCGCGTGGCATGAAGCAATGATCGACGGCGCGCCCGGCCACGGCGAAGGGCATAATTCCGGCCAGGCAGTGAACATCACCGCCGTGCTCGCCGTAAAGGAACTCATGGAGCGCCAGCACATGAAGGGCACGCTCAAGCTCTGGGCCGGCGTAGCCGAAGAGGACCTCGGCACGAAAGCTTACTTCGTGCGCGCGGGCATGTTGAAGGACGTGGACATTTGCATCTTCACCCACGTCGGCGCTAACCTCGCTGTCTCGTCGGGCCCCGGCGGCAGCAATGGCCTGATCTCGGTCGAGTATCAATTCAAAGGTGAAAGCGCGCATGCCGCCGGCGCTCCTTGGCGCGGACGTAGCGCGCTCGACGCGGTCGAGTTAATGGATGTCGGCTGGAACTTCCGCCGGGAGCATCTGCGCCTCACGCAGCGCTCGCATTATGTGATCACCAACGGCGGCGATCAGCCCAACGTGGTGCCGCCCAACGCGACAGTCTGGTACTACTTCCGCGAAGCCGATTACGACCACATCAAGGAACTGTGGGACATGGGCGATAAGATGGCTCAGGGCGCGACTCTCATGACGAATACAACGTTCACGTCACGTGTGCTCGGCGAAGCCTGGCCCGGTTACTTCAGCAAGCCCATTGCCGACGTCACCTGGGAAAACATCAAGAAGGTTGGCCTGCCAACCTGGAGCGATGACGACCAGAAACTTGCCAAAGCTCTCCAGCATGAGATCAAAACCCGCGAGATCGGCCTCGCGACAAAGTTGCGCGAGCCGCGCAAGACCGAACCCGCGCAGGAAGGCGACCCGGACCGGGAGCCCATGCCTATGGGAGGCGGCTCGGACGATATCGGCGACATCTCCTGGAACGTACCGACCATCGTTCTGAATTACCCATCCAACATTCCGGGATTGCCGGGCCATAATTGGTCCAATGCGATCGCCATGGCAACGCCCATCGCGCATAAGGGCGCCACGGCCGGGGCGAAAGTGGAAGCTCTTACCATCCTCGACATTCTCACCAAGCCCGAGTTGGTCCAATCCGCGTGGGACTATTTCAAGACTGTTCAGACCAAGAGCGTGCAATACAAGCCGCTGATCCGCCCGGAAGACAAGCCCGCCATCTGGCTCAACGAAAAAATCATGGCGGAATACCGGCCCAAGATGAAGCAGTACTACTACGACCCGACCAAATACAAAACGTATCTCGAACAGTTGGGGATCAAATACCCGACCGTCCGCTGACGCATCCGCTGCTGATGGTGGTGCGCATCACAACGGAGCTCCCGCCGGCTGCGCCAACGCTGCGGCTTTCGGCGTCGCCATTGAGGGATTCACCAGATATCGTGTCAAATCCCGCTCGGATTGCCGGAGTGTCGCTTCGTTCACCGCGTCCGCATCGTGCATCCCGGCAATCCTCGCCTTTAATTGAACCAGCTGCTCGATCACCACTGCCCGCGTTTCCGGCGTCGATTTCGGATTCGCCCCCAGCATCATCAAGTCATCCAGCGCGACCTGCCGAGTAACCCGCCGGAGCGATCGCAGCATCGGGGTCGCATCCCGGGGCGCGTTCCACGTCGCGTCCAGCACCTTGTTGATGGTCTCGGGAAGCGTCAGTGCATTGTCCTGCCGGTCCGCAAAAGAGATCAACCGGTTGGCCTTCTCCGGGTCCAAAAGTTGCCCTATCACCATGTCCGCCAGCGTCCTCGTCGCCGAAAGATGATCGAACGCATAACCGGTCGAGACATTGAACTCTTCGATCGCCGTGGACGACCTCGTGCCTCCGAATTCCCCGCCGCCGCGTCCGGAAGGATCGGTGGTTAAAAGGACCAAGAGCGATTCCGGAATCACCAACTCCTGTGGCTGCACCGCATTCATCAACAGTCCGAGGATGTCGCGCTGGAATGCCGCCGGAACAATCTCCGTCGGCGCAAGCGTATCGCCCTTCACCACATAGTTGTGATACATCCCGCCGATATACCGCACCCCGGAATCAATTGCCCAGCGGTGATGCAGATACGTCATCCATAAGCCTTCGCCGCGCAAATGGCTGATGTCCTCTCCCAGCTCGAGCACCGCCAGGCCATAGTTGGACATCAGTACTTTGCGTTGCTTCATCGCTTCGCGCAGATACGTCGCCGCGTCCCCCAGATCGTCATACCTGTTCCAACGCGGATCCGTGGCCGGCGTGAAAACGAAGCCCTTCCCCCGCATCTCCGCCACAATCGCATTCAGGCCCTGCTTCTCGCCGCTCGACGGCAGTTCCGTGTAGGAATAGCGCACCATGTACTTATCGAATTCTCCGATCTGCCGCTGGAACGCGTCGCTAAGATCGACCTTTCCATCGGCCGTCAGCTTGATGCGCGGACTCGGATACTCCATCACCGAAGCGCGATCATTCATGCTCGAATTCCACGCATGCGGGAAACCGAGCGTGTGTCCAACCTCATGCGCCGTCACCAGCGCCTGCCGCAGCGTCACCAGCGATTCCTGCGTCACGTGCTGCGCTTTAGCCGCGAACATGAGATAGTCCAGGCGTTGCAGGAATGGCCCGTCATCGTCATCGGCGCCGCCCGTTGTCATTTCCGGCTTGTAACTCTTCCAGTAGTTGCTGATGGTCCGGATTCGGGCCGAGTCCATCCGCGCCCGCGCCGCCAGTATCTCGCCCGTACGCGGATCGGAGTAACTCCCGCCCACTGAAAATCCCCGGTCGTCGCGATTCACCCAGAACACGAAGTTATACCGGATGTCCATCGGGTCCATGTCGGGCGTGGGGTCCTTCACTACCATCGTGTTCCGAAACCCCGCCGCCTCGAACGCCGCGTTCCACCATAGGATCCCATCGCGCATCGCGCTGCGGATCGGCTCCGGAATTCCCGCGTCCAGGTAGTAAACCAGCGGCTCTTTCGGCTCGCTGACCTTCGCGGTTGGATCTTTCTTCTCCAGCCGGAATCGCCGTACCCAGTGGGTATCCGGCTCCTTGTCATACGGCGCCGAAAGATCCTTGAAGCTCAAGCCCATCGCTCCAATTCGCGGATCTCCCGCGCGCGGCTTGTATCCATCGTCCGGAGGCTTCACGAACGAATGGTGCAGGCGGATCGTCAGCGCCTTGCCATCCGGGGCAACCGCATTCACCAGCGGTCCCGGCGTGTCGGACGCGTAAGTCAGCGTAACTTCCACTTCCGTGTTTTTGGGGAATGCCTTCGTCTTCGCAAGGTAGATTGAACTCCGCGCCGGATCCAGCTTATAGCTGCCCTGGTTCTGTCGCCGCAGCAGGCCTTCGATGTTCACCGCGTCCCGCACCAGGAAGGGCGTCGCGTCCACAATTAACTTGCCGTCCTGCTCGGATTCAATCGCCAGGGAGGCCAGCACACTGCTCGCGAACGATTCCTCCATTCCCTTCTGTAGTGCGGCGTTGCCGCTTAATGCACGGAACTTCAAATTGCGCTGCACGATCTGTACGCGCGGCCCCACTCGCTCGAAGTAGACTACCGTCGAGGCATAACTCGCGCCGCGATCCACGCCCAGTTCCACCGAACCGATACCCTTGCCGGCGCCTGCGAAATAGAGCAGATCCTCGTTCAACTTCGGAATCTCGAAGAGGATGCGCCCGCGCGCGACGTCCCAGTAGAAGGGTACAAACCCGTCATGACGCTCGGGCCGGGTCTGGGCGAACAGCGCTGACGCAGCAACCACAAAAATAAAAAATCGATGCAAGGGAAGACCTCCAAAACCTGATTGAATTGCCTCGGGGCGGAGAGAGCAGTTTCGATTCTAGCGCGGTTTCTCAGGCAAGCGGCGTACTCAGCGGCCTCCCGGGAGTTTGTTCTTGATCTCCCGCAGTTCCCGGAAGAACCGGCTGTTCCAATCGTCGATCTTGCTGTGCAGATGGGAGATTTCCATCTCTGCGTTCAGATTGATCTCGTACTCGATATCCGACCGCACGCGATCCTGCCGCCGCTGCCGGTTCTGGCTTAAAAGCACGAACACCGAAAGAATCACCGCTTCCACAGACACCGCCATGCTCAATAGCCCGAAGGGATAGGGATCGAACACCCGGCCCGGAAACCATCCGAGGTTTACCAAAACCCACCAGGCAGTGATCCCGATCTGAATCACGAGAAACGGAATGCTGCCGCTGAACTCCGCCACCCACTCGGCCACGCGATGCACCATGGAAACCTGCTCCTCCGCAACGGTGTTTGCGTTGCGCGTGGTGGTGCGCCGCAAGTGCTCGGCATTGGCCCGCATGTGCCGCCCCATAACCGTCAGCAGTTCCATCGCGGCTGCCGGACTTTTCCCGAGGAAATGCTCCAGGTGCGAGCGGTTCAGCTGGAGCGCGACCACATCGCTGGTCGCCACCACCGACGCAGTCCGTGAACCGCCGTCAAACAGTGACAATTCGCCGAACACCGCCTTTGGCCCCAGGACCCCGAGCACGATCCTCTGTCCTGTATTGTCTTCCGTGAACACCTCCACCTGACCCGATTGAATGATGTAAAGCGAGTCGCCGGGGTCGCCATAACGAAATACGAACTGGCCCGTTGCGAATGATGTGGACTGCAGATCGTCCGCAAGTCGGGCCCTCTCGCCTCCGTCCATCCACTGAAACAGCGGAACTTCGCTCAAGAGGTCGGCTGCGGTAGGCATCCGCTCTTAGACTACCGTGGTATTCCTATCCGCCTTGCGCTGAGCCCCGGAACAGCGGGCTGGGGTGGCGCATTTATTACGATTCGCCGTGCCGTCAAGAGAAAGGCTATATAATCCACGCACATGCAACGAAGAAACTTTTTCCGGACTCTGGCCGCTACCTCCGCCCTCACCCTGGCTCGCACGCCGCGCGTAGATGCCGCCGTCCCTAAAATGAAAATCACGCGCGTCCGCGCCTACCAGCCGCCCGATCCGAACCCGCTTTTCAATCAAAGCGACATGGTCGTTACTATCGAGACGGACGCCGGGGTCACTGGCGTCGGCGAAGGCGGGTCGAAGGACATGCTCGAGCAGTGCGCCGGCCGGCTGATCGGCCGCGACCCGCACTACATCGAGCGTTTGTGGCAGGATATGTCGCGCTCCTTTTTCTACCCGCCCGGGCGCGAGAAGGTGGACGCGCTCGGCGCTCTGGATCTCGCGCTGTGGGATCTCAAGGGCAAGGTCCACAACCTGCCTGTCCATGCTCTCCTGGGCGGAATGGCGCGCAATTTTTGTGAGTGCTACAACACCGCCGGAGTCATCCCGGGGGTCCGTCCAGGCATGAGCGTTCAGGAGCGAGCCCGCGCGACTGTGGAAGCCGGCTACCGGGCTTTCCGCATGGATGCCGCCGCCACTCCGGCCAATACCACTTACAACACCCGCGAACGCGTCAATCGCCTCGCGGAAGATTGTGCCCAGGCCCGCGAGGGCGTCGGCAAGGATGGCGACTGGGTCGTCGATTTCCACCAGCGCTTCGATCTCTCCGACGCAATGCGGGGCTGCGGACTCATCGAACACCTCGCGCCGTTCTTTGTCGAGGACCCAGTTCGCGCTGAAGCGTTCCAGGAAGACCTGCCCCTTCTCCGCCGCGCCGTGAAGGTCCCTATCGCCGCGGGAGAGGAATGGGGCAACCGCTGGGACTTCAACAAACTGGTGGAAGCGCACGATATCGACTATGTCCGCGCCACGCTCCCCAATGTCGGCGGCATCACGGAAATGATGAAGATCGCGGCGATCTGCGAAACCCATTTTGTCGGGATTGTGCCCCACTTCACCGGACCCATTGCAACCGCGGCGCTCGCGCACTCACTCGGCACGTTCTCCGGACCCGTGCTGATGGAATATAACTTCCAGGGCAAGACGCTCCCGCACCTGCCCGTCTGTCTAGATTTTAAGAACGGCAAGCTGTATCCCAACGATCGTCCCGGTTTGGGCGTCGAGCTCGACATGAAACAACTGAAGCAGGTCGCGGAGATCACTCAGCCGGTGACCGCGCGCGCCCAGACTTATTTTCGTCCGGACGGATCGATCACAAACTGGTAATATCCGGCGGCCGTTCTTAGATCGATTTCAAGTACTCGATCAGCGCCCACCGATCGTCCGGCGGGAGCGACGGGCCGATTACGCCGTTGCCTTTAGGGCCATCCGTGAAAAGATGGCCGTGATTGCTGTTGCCGGAGGTCGTCACGTCGTAGCGATAACCGCCTTCGATCTTCGAGCCGTCGTAACCGACCTTTACAGGATCGAATTCTTTCGTACCGAGCCAGAAGCTGTTCGGTCTTTCACCCTGGGGTGACAGTAGCTCGTACAGAGTGGGAACAGAGCCATTGTGAAGATAGGGAGCAACGGCCCAAATTCCATTGAGCGGCCGGGCTTTGTAGATGGGATATGAGCGCACCGCGGGCGCGGAGGGATCGCGGAAGCCGGTAACTTCCAACCGCTGATCCGGCGTGAAGGCTGCCTTTTCGAAAAACTTCCCGGCAATTCCCCTGGTCACAAGCTCCAGGCCCTGTCCGGCTGTGACACGTCCTTTGTTGAGCGCTCCTGTATCGGCTGTTCGGTTGATGAAATCCATCGCCTCGTTCGGGTCAGTGCCAATCTGGTCCACTTTCACGTCCGTTACTTTCAGGAACCGCTTTCCCTGTTGGTACTCCCGCCAGTGCAACGGCTGTTTGGAGTTCAGGTCGGCTACAAGTTCTGCCGGCGGGGGAAGGTGGCAGCCCTGGCAGTGCTGTTTGTAGAGGTCGGCCCCGCGCGCAGCCTTCGCGCGATCGATCGGCGGGAACACAGATGGCCACTTCGGCGAGGTTAGGCCTTGGTAAGGCCCTGGTCCCGACAGCATCTGCTCCAGCATTGTGAGACCCTGAACGTCGACGCTGTTGTCGAAATCGCTTGCGTTCGCGCCGTAGAGCTTCGCAGCAGCCCGCACGCCCATTGCTTCACCGATATTCCGCACCAGCGGGTCCGCGATCGAAGAATTGTACTGCACCCAGTCGAACCAGGAGGCGTCCCAGATCTGCGGGAACCGGACTGCCGCCTTCGATGTGGTGAAATTATCGGCAATTTTCATATCGACTGCGAACACCTGGTTGCCAATGCGAGTCAGGGCGTCCGTCCGCGCGAAGCCCGCCTGGTTCGCGTACGTGTTTCTTGCGTCCGTGGCATCTTTCTCCCATTTCGCGTTCGTCAGAAAATTGGCGAAGCTTTGCTTTAAGACTCTCTTTTGCTCGTCGGACGCGTTCGGGCCTAATACCTTCGTTTCGAAGCGCCCGTAGCGCAAAGGAAGCAGTTTTGTAAATATCAGCGCGACGCCCAACGCTTTCTGGAATTGCGTGACTTCGATCATCGCGGGCGCGCCCTCGATTAATATGGCGTATTTTCCGTAGCGCAACTGCCCGGTGTGGCACGCAGCGCAGTTCAAGCCGACGACCGGGTAGGTAGTCTTGCTATCCGGATCGTGGAAGTCCTTCTGAACGGCAAAGCCGACCGGCAAACCAGCAGGGTTAAGATCGGGGTCGGGCTTGCTGGCCAGGAAACCGAATCGGCCCAAGTAACTTTGGTCGGCGAACGGCTTACAGCCAAAGGGTGAATAGCAGGGCTGCTCCAGAGCGAGGAACCACGCGTAGGGGATCAGCCGCGTTCCCTGGGCGGTGTGGTGAAAACGAAGCCGCTGAGCCGGGGTCCAGCCCTGATCCACCATTACCAGCTCTCCCGGTTCCTGATAGTCCGGTACGCTGATCTTGAGCTTTCGCAATGTCGCGGAAAGAAAAAAGCCGCCGCCGAGCAACAACACCGCCCCGCAAAGCAAAATAAACTGCTTCTTCGTCACTATTTCTCCTTGGCCATTTGAGAATAGAAATCTACACTACAACTGGCCTCGTTGCAAGATATTGACGCCGAATCTGAAATGCGATTCCGGTTTTGGCTAAGCCCGGCCCGAGCGTGCCAGCCAGTGGCGGAACATCTCCACGAACGCGAGGGCTTGCGGGTCTGAGCGCAACTGCTCCAGCGTA
>JAOAPQ010000784.1 GCA_025462965.1 Bryobacterales bacterium | reverse complement strand
GTTTTGGTGAGGCCATTGTCGATGCCGCCGGCGCGCATCTTCTGCTGAGCGGTTCCGCCGTCGGTGAGGGCAACCTCGAAACTACAGCGTACGTTACATTCGGTGACCAGATCATCAACAACACCAGTGCTCCTGAGTTCTACCAAATCGGCGTTCATGTGGACGCAACGCTTTTCGTGCGGTCTTCCGGCTCCGTAACCTTCTCGGCCACCGGTGTCAACACGCTTTACCAGGGCGCCGGCGGCTTCGGAACTTATCAATATGTAAATCAGGACTCCATCCTGACGGGCACAATTGCGCCAAATTCCTCCGCGTACTGGAATGTTGTCATGCAAGGGGACGTACAGGTGTCTTCCTCCCCAAGCACACTCGCTCTTTACGGCCTCCCCTCTGCTTTCGTGGACGCCGGCAACACGCTCTCGGTGACATCGTACGCAGTGATGGACGCGAGTGGAAATCCGGTGCAGGCGTCAGACGCGACATCCGCTTCCGGCTTCGCGGTAAACAGCGTCTCGAGTGTCCCCGAACCCGCGTCCGCGTTACTCTTCGCGAGCGCCGCATTAATTTTGGCGCTGGCCGGCAAAGGGCGTTTCAGATAGAATACGAAGCGCTCCGGCTACGTTGAAGCGGGCAAAGAGGAGAAGACGTATGAAGCTGAAAGTTTGTTGCTTATTGGGATTTACAATTCTGCTTTCCCAGGCCGGGGAACCATCCGGATTTGTTTTCTGGCCCAAGGGCGTTCCACCCGCCGATGCGAAAGCAGCTAAGTTCGACAACCATGGGCTTTCCATCTCCCATCGGGATAAAGATGGGGTGGCCGAACTGCATGAAAAACAGACAGACATTGTCGTGGTCCAGAGCGGCGAGGCGACGCTCGTAGTAGGTGGGGAGTTGGTTGACGGAAAAGCGACTGGACCAGGCGAACTCCGCGCCCCCTCCATCAAGAATGGAGTGCGCAAAACTCTCTCGGCAGGCGATGTATTTCACGTCCCGGCCGGAACGCCGCACCAGTTCTTCGTTCCCGCGGGTAAGCAGATCACGTACTTCGTCGTAAAGGTCGACAAGCCGTAGTCACTCGCTTCACGCCGGAGTAAGAACTTTCTCTCCTTCGCTCTGGGCGGGCTCTTTCTTTCGCCCGCCATGCGCGCCGGCAAGATACGTATAGACCACCGGCGTCAGATACAGCGTCACTAACTGCGAGAACATCAACCCGCCCACAACCACTAACCCCAGCGGCTGGCGCGCTTCCCCGCCCGCGCCGTAACCGATGGCAATAGGAACCGCGCCGAGCAGCGCGGCCATGGTCGTCATCATGATCGGCCGGAAGCGGATCAGGCAGCCCTGATAGATCGCTTCCATGGGCGTCATGCCGCCGCGTTCGGCCTCGAGCGCGAAATCGATCTGCATGATCGCGTTCTTCTTCACAATGCCGATCAGCATGATCAATCCGACGAACGCGTAGATGTTTAAATCCATGTGGAACAGGTACAGCGTTATGAGCGCGCCGAAGCCGGCCGAGGGCAGCCCCGAGAGAATCGTTAAGGGATGGATGTAGCTTTCATACAGGATCCCAAGGACGATGTAGACGACCATGATCGCGACAATCAGCAGCACCGAGAGATTGCCGAGCGAGCTTTCGAAAGCCTTCGCCGCGCCCTGAAAATTGGTGCTGATGGTCGCCGGAAGTGTCTGGTTGGCGACTTTGCGCACTTGCGCCGTCGCGTCGCCGAGCGATGCTCCAGGCTTCAGGCCGAACGAAACCGTCACCGCCGGCAGCTGGCCGAAGTGGTTCACCGCCTGCGGCCCCACCTTCTCGGTCATCTTCGCGAGCGTGTCAAGCGGAATCAACTGGCCGGGCGCAGACTTGAAATAAAGCAGCGAGAGCGCTCGCGGGTCGGCCTGGTAACGAGGCTCGAGTTCCAGCAGCACTTTGTACTCGTTGACGGCCGCATAGATGGTTGAGACCCAGCGCGTGCCATACGAATCGTAGAGCGCGTTTTCAATCTGCTGCGCGCTCACTTGGAGCGACGCGGCCTTATCGCGATCGATCGTGATATCCACCTGGGGCGCCGAGATGGCAAGGTCGCTGGTGACGTCCTGCAGCCCGGGAATGTTTTCGACTTCGTGCCTTAGCCTCTCCGATTGCGCATAGAGTTCCGGCTTGTCGGGCGACTGCATGGAGAACTGGTACAGGCTCTTCGTTACCTGCCCGCCGATACGGACTGTCGGCGGGTTCTGCAGGTAGACGCGCATTCCGGGCAGCGAAGCCAGTTTCGGCCGAAGCCCCGCAATCACGTCGTTCACCAATATCCCGCGCTCTGAGCGCGGCTTCAAATGCACCACGAGCTGGCCGTAGTTCGGTCCGCCGAGCGTGGAGGCCGCCGCGCCGCCGATACTCGACGTGAGCGCTTCCACGTTCGGGTCTTCGCTGACAATCTGCGCCACCAACTTCTGGTACTCCACCATCTGCTTGAATGAAGTGCCCTGCGATGCCTCTGTCACGGCGGCAATCTGATCCGTATCCTGATCGGGGATGAAGCCCTTCGGAATCGCCATGAACATCCAGACGGTGGCGATCAGGACGACAAGCGAGAAGGCCATCGTCAGCGGCCGGTAGCGCAGCACCCACTGGAGCGAGAGATCGTAGAGGTGCAGCCAGCGGTCGAAGAATTTCTCCGTGACGTTATAAAACCAGGAGCGCTTCTGGCTGTGCAGAGGCTTCAGGAAGCGGCTGCACAGCATGGGAGTGAGCGTGATGGAGACGACGCCGGAAATCAGGATTGCCACGCAGATGGTGACAGCAAATTCCTTGAACAGCCGTCCCAGAATCCCGCCCATGAAGAGCACGGGAATAAATACGGCCGCCAGCGACAAGGTCATGGAAACGATGGTGAAGCCGATCTCCTTCGAACCGATCAGCGATGCAGCCATGGGATGCTCGCCCATTTCCATGTGACGCACGATGTTCTCGAGCATCACGATTGCGTCATCGACAACGAAACCGATCGAGAGGATCAGCGCCATCATCGAGAGATTGTCCAGGCTGTAGTGCAGCAGGTACATCACGGCGAACGTGCCGATGATGGAGAACGGCAGCGCCAGGCTCGGGATGATGGTCGCGGAGATGTTCCGCAGGAACAGGAAGATCACCATCACGATTAGGCCGAGCGTGAGCACCATGGTGAACTGCACATCGTGGTAGCTCTCGCGGATGGTGTCGGAGCGGTCGTACAGAATTTCCATCGTGACGGCGGGCGGCAACTCCGAGCGGAACGTCGGAAGCAGCCGCTTGACGGAATCCGTTACTTCAATCGTATTCGTGCCGGGCTGGCGCTGGATGCCGAGTACAATCGCGCGCTCGTTGCCTTTGTGGGAATAGAACCAGGAAGCGGTCTTGTCATCTTCCACGCTGTCGATGATCTGGCCGAGTTCCTCCAGTCGCACCGGGGACCCCTTGCGATAAGCGACTACCAGCGACTTATATTCGTTCGCATTGGTGAGTTGGCCGGTTGCTTGGAGCGTGAACGCGCGCTGCGGACCGTTAATCGTGCCCGTCGGCAGGTTGACGTTCCAGCTCTGCAAGGCAGCCTCCACCTCGTTGATGCCAACCTGACGCGCAGCCATGGCATGGGGGTCCATCTGGGCGTGCACTGCGAACTTCTGCGCGCCGAGCACCTGGACCTGCGCGACTCCGCTGATCATCGAGACGCGCTGGGCGACGCGGATTTCGGCATAGTCGTCCAGTTTGTAGAGCGGCAAGGTGGAAGACGTGAGCGCGAGATACAGAATCGGCTGGTCGGCCGGGTTCACCTTGGTAAAAGTCGGAGGCGTCGGCATGCCGGTCGGCAATAAGCGCGCGGCTTGCGTGATTGCCGCCTGCACGTCCACCGCTGCCCCATCGAGATTGCGGCTCAGGTCGAACTCGAGCGTGACCTGGGTCGAGCCAAGCGAGTTGGTCGAGGTCATGGAATCGAGCCCCGCGATCAGCGAGAACTGATTTTCGAGCGGCGTCGCGACGGCCGAAGCCATGGTGTCCGGACTCGCGCCCGGCAGCGTCGCCGTGACGAGAAGCGTGGGCAGATCGACGTTCGGAAGATCGCTTACCGCGAGCGAGCGGTAAGCCACCATTCCGAACAGAGCGATCGCAACCATCATCAGACTGGTGGCGATGGGGCGGCGGATAAATCCTTCAGAAATGTTCATGGCCGCGCAGCCACCAGATCACCCGCGCCGGATGTTGGCGCGAGAGCGGTGCCCTTCCTGGTTCGGCGCAGGATCGCCCCCATATAGGTATAGACGACCGGCGTCAGATACAAAGTGATGAGTTGGGAGAAGATCAATCCGCCGACTACGGCGACGCCTAGCGGCCGGCGCGCCTCGCCACCCGCGCCGAAACCAAGCGCCATCGGCAGCGCGCCGAGCATTGCCGCCATGGTCGTCATCATGATGGGACGGAACCGCGTGAGACAGCCTTCGTGAATCGCATCGCGGGGAGATTTCCCTTCGTTGCGTTCGGCCGCCAGCGCGAAATCGATTTGCATGATGGCGTTCTTCTTCACGATGCCAATGAGCATGATGAGTCCGACGAACGAGTAGATATTCAGATCGATACCGAAGATCATCAGCGTGAGCAGCGCGCCGAAGCCCGCCGAGGGAAGGCCGGAAAGAATCGTGAGCGGGTGGATATAGCTTTCGTAGAGCACGCCGAGCACGATGTATACGACCGCGATCGCGATGATCAGCAACAGCCCCATGTTCTTCAGCGAGCTCTGGAAGGCCTTCGCCGTGCCGGTGAAGCTGGTCGTGAATGTAGCGGGAAGAACCTTCGCCGCCAGGTCCCCAATTTCGTTGACGGCATCGCCGAGCGCCACTCCCGGCTTCATGTTGAACGAGATGGTTACAGAGGGAAGCTGCCCGGAGTGGTTGATGCTCAACGGCCCCGAGTCTTCCTTCTTCTTAACCAAGGCGGTTAGCGGCACCAGCTGCCCGCTACCCGATTTCAGATAGATCTCCGAGAGAGAATCGGCGTGCGACTGATACTTCGGATCGAGTTCCAATAAGACTTTGTACTGGTTCGTCGGAGCGTAGATGGTCGAGACCCAGCTCGGGCCGTATCCCTGGTAAAGCGCGCTTTCGATCTGCTGGGCATTGATCTGAAGCGCGGCGGCCCTATCGCGATCGATCACCAGATTGACGCGCGGGTTCTTCAACTGCACGTCGCTCGTGACATCCTGAATCATCGGAAGTTTCGTGATGAGCGCCTGCAGTTTCTCGGCTTCGGTGTAGAGGTTGGCCGTATCCGGCCCCTGCACTGTGAACTCGTAAGCGCTCTTGGAACCGCGGCCTCCCATGCGAATAGTGGGAGGAATCATCATGAAAACGCGCATTCCAGGGAACCCGCCGAGTTTGGGCCGGAGCTTCTCGATCACCTGAGTCACGTTGAGCGCCCGCTGTTTTCGCGGTTTCAATTGCAGATACATGCGCCCGGTTGAACCGCCCGCTCCACCCATACCGGAGCCGCCGACACTCGACATGAACGTCTCGATATTCGGATCCTGCCGGATAACATCGTTGACGCGCTCCTGCAGCCGTGCCATCTCATAGAACGAAGTGCCCTGCGCGGCTTCCGTGGTGACCGAGATGGAATCGTTATCGGTATCCGGCATAAAGCCCTTCGGAATCTTGATGTAAAGATAAACTGTGGAAACCAGCACGATAACAAACACCACGCCCATTACCGGCCGGTAGTTGAGCACCCACCGCAGGCTCCAATCGTATCCGCGATTCAGGCCGTTGAAGAAGCTTTCGGTCGCACGGTGAAAGATGCCAGTCCTCTTCTTGCCGGCGCGCAGGATGCGGCTGCAAAGCATCGGGGTAAGCGTCACGGAGACGAACCCTGAGATCAGAATCGCCGCGCAGATGGTTACGGCGAATTCCCGGAACAGTCGGCCTAAAATTCCGCCCATGAAGAGCAGCGGAATGAAGACGGCCGCGAGTGAGACGGTCATCGAGATGATGGTGAACGAGATCTCTTTCGATCCTTTGAGCGCCGCCTGCATCGGCGTTTCGCCTCGTTCCACATGCCGGACAATGTTCTCCAGCATGACAATCGCGTCGTCTACAACGAACCCGACGGCAAGGATCAGGGCCATGGTCGAAAGATTGTCGAGGCTGTAGTTCAGCACGTACATCGCGGCGAATGTGCCGATGATGGAGAAAGGCAGCGCCATGCTCGGGATGAAGGTCGCCGAGACGTTGCGCAGGAATATGAAGATCACGCCGATGACGAGCGTGAGCGTGATCATCATCGTGAACTTGATATCGCCGAAAGCGTCGCGGATATTTTTCGAGCGATCGCCGCGGATGGTCAATTCCACCGCGGGCGGCAGCAATGCCTGGAACGAGGGCAGGAGTTTCTTGATGTTGTCCGTCACTTCGATGGTGTTGCTGCCGGGCTGGCGCTGGATCATCAGGTTGATCGCCTTCCTTGCGCCACTCGGATAAACCAGCCAGGAACGGTTCTTATCGTCCTCCACGCTATCCACTACGTGGGCGATTTCATGCAGGCGCACCGGCGAACCGTTCCGCCAGGCGACCACCATCGGGTTGTAATCCGCCGCCTTCATTAATTGCCCGTTGGCCTGGACGTTATAAGAAGAGTGCGGGCCGTATAGCGTACCCGTCGGCAGGTTGATGTTCCAGCTACCAAGTGCCTTCGCAAGTTGATCGATGCCGATAGAGAGCGCCGCCATCTTGCGGGGATCGGCCTGCACATGAACGGCGTATTTCTGCGGGCCCATGACGCCCACCTGGGCGACGCCGCTGACCATCGAGAGGCGCTGCGCGATCATGGTTTCCGCGTACTCGTCCAGATCCCAAAGGGGCATGGTCTGGGACATGACCCCAAAGAACATGATCGGCATATCCGCCGGATTCGCTTTCCGGAAAGAAGGCGGGGACGAAAGGCCGGGCGGCAGCAGCGGAATCGCTTCGGCGATGGCCGTTTGAACGTCGACCGATGCGCCGTCGATCTTTCGATCCAGATCGAACTGAAGCGTGATATTCGTCGAGCCGGTCTGACTCACGGACGTCATGGAGTCGAGACCCGCGATGGTGGTGAATTGCCGCTCGAGCGGTGTGGCGACGGACGACGCCATGGTCGCGGGGTCCGCGCCGGGAAGGTTGGCGGAAACCGAAATGGTCGGGAAATCCACAGTCGGCAGATCGCTCACGGGAAGCGCGTGATAGGACACGATGCCGAAGAGCGCGATACCGGCCATCAGCAGGCTGGTTGCTATGGGACGCCGGATGAAGATTGCCGAGAAGTT
Organism: Bryobacterales bacterium; assembly: GCA_025462965.1. Taxonomy (GTDB): domain Bacteria; phylum Acidobacteriota; class Terriglobia; order Bryobacterales; family Bryobacteraceae; genus JALYXI01. The sequence goes on along the minus strand of JAOAPQ010000784.1, from coordinate 329 downwards.
CACGTGGCGCTCCTTTCGCGCTAGCTGGTGGCCTTCGACCGGCGGACGCCGCCCGCGCCGTTACGAATCTGCACGCGCGTGCCGGGGGCCAGACGAAGCTGTCCTTCGGTGACGACAGTTTCGCCGGCTTCCACGCCGCTGTTCAAAACAAGATCCTGATCCACACGCGCGCCGGTGACCACCTGACGCGTTTCCACCGTCCGATCACCCTTCACGATGTAGACAAACGGACCGTCCTGGCCCGTCTGCACCGCCTGATTCGGAACAGTGAGAGCATTGGCTTGAGTTGTCAGCCGCAGAGTGACGCGGACGAACTCGCCCGGCCAGAG
>JAOAPQ010000233.1 GCA_025462965.1 Bryobacterales bacterium | reverse complement strand
CTGCTGCTGCGGATCCATTCCCGCCTGCGGTGTCATTCGTTGCGTGAACAGCATGGTGACAATAACTGCGATCGGCAGAATATGCCATGGATCAGGCGACGATAGATCTGGAACCCACAGCCAATGGGCGTGGCGAAGATCAAGCGCCGCTCCGAGCATGCCATAATACGCAAACAAAAACGGCATCTGAATCAACAACGGTAAACAGCCCCCCGCTGGACTCACGCCTTCCTGCTTCATGAGCGCCGCGATCTCCTGATTCATCTCGGCTTTTCGCGGATCGCGCATGGTGTACTTCTTATATTTATCCTTGATCGAGTTCATCTGCGGCTGAATCTTCTGCATCTTCAGCGCAGATTTCATACTGGAAATGCGCAGCGGCAGCAGCGCCAGATTGATGATCAAGGTCTGGAGCGCAATCGCCCATCCCCAGTTGTGAACCACGTGATCGTATGTCCACTTAAGCCATACAAAAAGCGGACGCGCAATGATATGAAAGAAGCCAAAATTCACTAAAGAGCGAAGGTCCGGCTCCGCTCCCCTGATCCCGGGAACCGGGATAGATTCGACCACCTGGAGCGATTTCGGTCCTACATACATCCGCTCGTCGCTTGGTCCCTTTGGATTGCCAACTGCGACGCCCAGCACATCGGCTTTCGTCGTGTCTTGCGGCTTCTGCGGGTCCTTGGGAATCTCGATGGTGTTGTGTAGAGTAACTGCAACAACATTCTGCGGATCTTGAGGGATAAATATGGCCCCAAAATATTGGTCGGTTACGCCGATCCCATAAACTGGGCCTTGACGAGTGCGCACCCACGGCACGAGATTAAGCGGGAGTTGCCAATCTCGCGCTGATTTATCCATGAGAGGGAAGTTCCTTCCGGTGGGGAGACGGTTTCGAGCGGTAAACGGCGGGACTGACGGATAGGTTGGGATTTAGGGCGGAGGACGACAGGCCACGAAAGACGATGGCCTGTCCCACAGGGTAGATACGGGGCTGCAGAGCTGAGTTCAGGTCAGCCAGAGCTGTCCGGCTTTTCATTAGAAAACCTGCGTCCGTTCATGGCGAGAACAAGTCCTTCTGCCGGGCGAATACAGCCGATCGCAGGAATACTCTTCTGGAGACCAAGAGCATAGATGATCCTCTAATGCATATGAGATTCCTCGCTCTCGCCTTGCCCTGCCTTCTATTCCTTAACCTTCCGGACCCCGCCGCGGCTCAGTCGCTGGGCAACGCCGGCACTATTGAGGGAACGGTAACCGATCCCTCCGGCGCCGCCGTTCCAAAGGCTCAGGTCACTCTTCACAATGCCGTCACGGGCTACAGCCAGTCGACACAAGCCGGTTCAGACGGCTCATTTCGCCTCAATAACATCCCGCCCAATCCATATCACCTCGAAGTAACCGCCCCCGGCTTCAGCAGCTTTAGTCAGAACATCGACTTCCGAAACGCGGTTCCGGTCCAGATCAAAGCTGCTCTCGCGCTCGCGGGGGGCAAGTCGGAGATGGTTGTCGAAGGCGGGGCTGTCGAGGCGCTCGAAAACGATCCCTCCGCGCATGTCGATGTCGATCGGTCGCAGTTGCTCAAGATGCCGGCGGTCGACCCCGCCGGGGGCTTAAGCCAGGCAATTATCTACAGCACCGGCGGTGTGGCAGCCGACGGGAACGGATTCTTTCACCCGTTGGGCGACCACGCCCAGGCCAGCTTCCTGATCGATGGACAGCCGATCAGCGATCAGCAGAGCAAAGTATTCTCCACGCAGCTTCCGACGAGTGCTATCCAGAGCATGGAGGTAACGACCGGAACTCCTAACGTTGAATTCGGCGACAAGACCAGTCTGGTTGCGCAAATCACCACCCGTTCGGGGCTCGGGGCTGGCAAGCTCTTTGGGAACATCGATGCCAATTACGGTTCATTCGGTACCGCAGGCGGCAGCGTCGGGCTTGGCTTCGGCACCGCGAAATTCGGAAACTTCATCGCCATTGACGGCGTACGGACCGGGCGCTTTCTGGATACTCCGGAATTCACGGCAATTCACGATAAGGGAAATAGCCAGACCATCTTCGACCGTTTTGACTATCAGCCCAATGGGAAGGACGCCTTTCACCTGAATATCTTCCTTGCGCGGAACTGGTTTCAGATCCCCAACGACTACGACCAATTGGCCCAGGATCAACATCAGCGCGTGCTCACCTGGAGTATCGCTCCCGCATACCAGCACACGTTCAGCGCTCACACGCTGTTAACGGTGAATCCCTATCTCCGAAAAGACCAGGTGAACTACTATGCGAGCCGCGATCCTTTAGCCGATACCCCCGCCACACAGAGCCAGAACCGGCAGCTCCTGAACTGGGGCGTCAAGGCGGACATCTCGACCATAGCGGGACGCCATAACGTGAAATATGGCATCGACCTGAAGCAGACGCGGTTGCTCGAGAATTTCGGCTTCGGCGTTACCGATCCGGCTTTTAACTCCCCCTGCATCGACGACACAGGGACCTCGATCGGCGACCCCAATCTGACCGATCCGGGCCAGTGCGCAGCCGCCGGATTTCAGCCCAACACCAGCGACAATCCCAACTCAGCAGCGCCGTTTAGGCCAGCCATTCTTCCCTACGATCTGACCCGTGGCGGAAGCCTGTTCAACTTCCATGCCGCAGCCAACATCAACCAGTACGCGTTTTATGCGCAGGACTCCATCACGATGGGCAACTTTCTGTTCAACATCGGACTGCGCTTCGATCGCTATGACGGTCTTGTCACGAAAAGCGAACCGGAGCCTCGCGCCGGTATTGCGTACAACATCAAGAAGACAGGAACGGTTCTGCGCGTTGCCTACGCGAGAACCCTTGAAACGCCGTTCAATGAAAATCTCTTGCTGTCAAATGCAACCGGAGTGGGCGGCCTGGCGCAGAACGTATTCGGCTCGAATGCCGTGGCGATTCAGCCCGGCTTCCGGAATCAATTCAACGTCGGCTTCCAGCAGGCAGTGGGCAGGTTCCTGCTGATCGACGCGGATTACTTTTGGAAGTACACGCATAACTCGTACGACTTCAGCACGCTCTTGAATACCACGATCACGTTCCCGATCGCGTGGCACAACTCGAAGCTGGATGGCATCACGGGCCGGGTGAGCACCACGAATCTCCACGGCTTCCAGGCCTACTGGACATTCGGCCATACGCGCGCGAGATACTTTCCGCCGGAGACCGGCGGACTCATTCCCCAAGGCCAGCCTTTGGTTGACGGTGTGTTCCGGATCGATCACGATCAGGCATTTCAATCGACTGTGACCGCTCGCTATCAGCGGCCGCACAACGCGGAGTGGATCGCTTTGACGTACCGCTTTGATAGTGGGCTTGTGGTCAGCGGCATCCCGGATGCCGGCGCGGCGATTGCTCTCCTGAGTCCCAACCAACAAGTGACTATCGGCCTGGCATGCAACGGAGTGTTCGCTACCGTCGCCAATCCGATTACGGACTGTGTGACGGCAAACGGCGCCCAGGGCAAGGTCACCTCGAAACTGCTGACGCTCCCACAAGGCGGGTACGGTCCGTTTCCGAGCCAGGAGAACAACGACCACAACCCCGATCGCGTAAAACCGCGCAACGTAATCAACCTGGGATTGGGCACCGACAACCTTCTTCATTCCGAAGGGCGCCGGAGATACACGGCGGCGGTGGACATTGCCAACCTCACGAACGTAGTTGCGGCGTACAATTTCCTGTCAACGTTCAGCGGCACGCATTTCCTACAACCAAGGACAGTGGTGGCGCATGTTGGCCTTGTGTTCTGAAGCATCAGAGAAGCGCAAACGGCGCGGCCTCGCCGCACGTTAAGTGCAAATGCGCCTGAGGAAATTTTTGGCTGTGGGAAATATCGGTGCGGGTTCAGTACTACCAAGGCACTATGTGAGGCGGAACCCGAATGATATCCTAACAGCCGAAAGAAGGCTCCTCAGGCGTGACCCATAATTTTGTCATCCTGTTTTTCTGTTTGGCGGCGCCCCTGGTTGCCCAGCTCAGTTTCGCTACGCCTCACTATTACGCGGACAAGCGCGAGCGTCTGAACGATTACGTCTTTCGCACGTACACGGACCCTGCACGGCTTTGCTGGCTCCTGGTGGATAGCGCCAAGGATACCTGGTACAAGGATCCTCACCAGTGGGACCGGAGTGCTGAGAGTTACTCTTATCGCGTTGCTTCCGGGTGGGGACGCCGTGTCGTCAAGAACACGGTACAGTTGGGTTTTGAGACGGCGCTTCATGAGGATTCACGGTATAGGCCTTCGAACGAGCGGGGGTTGAGAAAGAGAGTGCTGTTCGCCGTGAGCCACTCCGTGCTGGCGTATAAGCCGGACGGCGCAGTGGAGCCGGCGTACGGCCGGCTTGCCGCCGGTGTTGTCACCGCGGTCATTTCCTCGACCTGGCACCCGCAGTCGGTCCGGCCGGGCACGCTTCTGGGCGGCATCGGGCAGTGTGCCCTGGACAGGGCGGGCAATAACCTGCTCACTGAGTTTGAGCCGGATCTGAAATACTTCGGCAGGAAAACCTGGAACCAGGTCTTCAGAAAGTGAACGAGAACCAGGATGCAACTCCCATCTGATACAACACTCGGGCGCAGATCTTTTCTCACAGGCGGCGCAGCGGCGCTCGGCAGCACCCTCAGCACCTCCGCACTCTCTTACGGCCGGATACCCGGGGCGAATGACCGGATATCGCTCGGCCATATTGGAATCGGGAGGAGAGGCCGGGAACTGGCGGGGGTCGCGGCAGGATTGAAGGACGGTCATCAGATTGAGATGACGGCGGTCTGCGATCTGTGGAAGGTGAACCGCGAGCGCGCGGCGGCGGCAGCTACACGAGCCTATTCGCGGGCTCCCCGTTCGTTCCAGTACCTGGAAGACATGCTGGCCGTGAAAGACATCGACGCCGTGATTATTTCCACGGCTGATTTCCAACACGCGCCGATATTGAAGCTCACGGCCGAGGCAGGCAAGGACGCTTATTGCGAAAAGCCGATGGCGAACGTGTTGGAGGAAGCCAAGGCCGCGCGCGAGGCTGTCCGGTCACGTAACCTGATCGTGCAGATCGGCACCCAGCATCGCAGCGAGCCATACCAGAACGCCGCTAAGGATTGGATCGATCGCGGCGCCCTGGGACGGATCAGCAAGGCGGAGATTGTCTGGAACTATCACGGCCCCCGCTGGCGCGGCCGCTCCGAGGTGAAGCAGATCCGGGAAGAGGATACGGACTGGCGGAAATGGCTGATGGCCAAGCCGGATCGTCCGTTCGACGCGCGCATGTATTTTGAGTTCCGTCTTTACAAGGAGTTTTCGAGCGGAATCGCCGATCAGTGGATGAGCCACGGAATCGACATGATTCATCACATGCTGGACGACCATTATCCGAAGTCCGTGATGGCATTTGGCGGCGTCTTCGCATGGCCCGACGGCCGAGAAACTCCCGACACTTTCCAGGCGCTACTGGAGTATCCGAAGGGCTTCCTGGTGAGTTACTCGACCAGTTTCGGCAACGATTCCGACAGTTCCACACGGATCATGGGCAGCAAGGCCACGCTCGTCAACGTGGGCGGCGAGGGGAGCCAGCGCTGGAAAATTGTGGAGGAGAGGGGAACTCGGGAAGACAATCCCTTCGTCCATCGACCGGAGAAACTGGTGACACTGAGTGACTCGGCGCTTCATAGCTTGCCGTGGCGCCAG
>JAOAPQ010000231.1 GCA_025462965.1 Bryobacterales bacterium | reverse complement strand
TCATCCGCGATATGATCTGGACCTGAGGTGCCGCTCTTGAAAATCCGTTTCCTTCTTCTTGCCGCGCTCGGTGTTGCCGCTGTCCACGCCGAAGTTAAACTGCCTGCCATTATCTCCGACCACATGCTCCTGCAGCAGGGCGTGCCCACGCGCATCTGGGGCACGGCCGCTCCCGGCGAGACGGTGACCGTGTCCGTACCGGCCGAGCATCTGGCCGTGAAGACCCCGAGCAACGGTAAGTGGCAGGTATTTCTCCAGCCCATGAAACCCGGCGCGCCGTTCGACATGACGGTAGGCAGCGTCGTAATTCACGATGTCCTGGTGGGGGAAGTGTGGGTGGGCTCCGGACAATCGAACATGGAGTTCCCCATGGCGCGCACCATGAATTCGCCGCAGGAGGTCGCCGAAGCGAACTATCCGCAGATCCGCCTGTTCACCGTGAAGAAGGCGGTTGCGGATGAGCCGTCGGATGACGTCACAGGCTCATGGTCGCCGTGCTCGCCGGAGTCGGTCAAAAACTTCTCGGCCGTGGCATACTTTTTCGGACGCGAGATTCACAAGACGCAGCATGTGCCCGTCGGCCTGATCCATACGTCCTGGGGCGGGACGCCCGCACAATCGTGGACCGAAACTTCGTTCCTGAAGGACGACCTGGCCCTGCAGAGCTATCTCACGAACTGGCGGAAAGCGCTGGATAACTATCCGGCGAACAAGGAGAAGTATGATCAGCAGCTCGCCGGGTGGCAGGAAGCGGTTACCGCGGCGAAAGCGGCTGGCAAGACTCCGCCGAACCGGCCGGGGCCTCCGCCGGGACCTGGCCATCAGAACACGCCCAGCGGGCTTTACAACGCGATGATCGCGCCGATCACTCCCTACACGATTCGCGGGGCCCTCTGGTATCAAGGCGAATCGAACGCGAATGCGAATGAGGCCTGGCTTTACCGGCGGCTCTTCACCTCGATGATCGAAAGTTGGCGCCAGGCGTGGGGGCAGGGGAGCTTCCCGTTCTATTTCGTGCAACTCGCGAATTACCGCACGAACGGCTGGTGGCCCGTGCTGCGCGAGTCGCAAAATGCGGCGCTCGAACTGCGCAACACCGGCGAGGGCCTGGCCATCGATGTCGGCAACCCGACCGATATCCACCCGACGAATAAGCAGGAGGTCGGCCATCGATTGGCGCTTGTGGCACGCTCGCAAACGTATGGCGAACAGATTGAGTTCTCCGGACCCATGTTCCGCGAACTGGGAGTGATGGGCCCGCAGGCGCGGCTCTGGTTCGATCATGTGGGCGGCGGCCTGCAGGCGAAGGGCGGGACGCTGACTGGCTTCGAGATCGCGGGTGCGGACCAGAAATTCGTGCCGGCGGAGGCGAAAATCGAGGGGAACGTGGTCGTCGTGACCAGCCCGGACGTCCCGGAGCCTATGGCTGTCAGATACGCATGGCAGGACGATCCGCCGGTAAGTTTGTACAACCGCGAGGGATTGCCTGCGTCGTCCTTCCGCACCGACGCCTGGAAGGATGCCAAGGCGGCGGCGCACTAGAAAAGCCGCCTGCGCCACATCTGATATCCTCTAAGGTTGGCAGTAAATATTCGGTCCCGGGCCTTTCCCCGGGCCTTCCTGAGGAACTTCTAACATGTCAGGCCATTCCAAGTGGGCGACGATCAAGCATAAAAAAGCGGCCACGGACGCCAAGCGCGGGAAGATGTTCACGCGCATCATCAAAGAAATCATGATCGCGGCGCGCAACGGCGGCGATCCCGATATGAACCCCCGCCTCCGCACCGCCATTACGGCGGCCAAAGGCGTCAGCATGCCGTCCGACAACATCAAGAAAGCTATCATGCGCGGTACTGGCGAACTGGAGGGCGGCCAGATCGACGAAGTTATGTTCGAGGGCTACGGCCCCGGCGGCGCCGCCGTACTCGTGAACGTCGCGACGGACAACCGCAACCGTACCGTGAGCGAGATTCGCCATTGCTTCTCGAAGAACGGCGGCAACTTGGGCGAGCAGGGAAGCGTTGCCTGGATGTTTGAACGCAAGAGCCAGATCATCATCTCGAAGGAGAACGCGAGCGACGAAGACACGATCATGGCCATTGTGCTCGACGCGGGCGCCGACGACCTGCGCGACGATGGCGATAGCTGGGAAGTGCTCTCCGCGCCGGAAAACCACGAAGCTGTTGCCCAGGCGATAGAGAAAGCCAAGATCCCCACGGAATCGTCAGAGATCGCCATGGTTGCCAAGAATCTGGTGAAGCTGGAAGGCAAGAACGCAAGCGCGATGCTGCGTCTGAACGAAGCACTGGAAGACAGTGACGACGTGCAGAGCGTTTATTCGAATTTCGATATCGACGAAAGCGAACTGGAAGCAATTGCCTGACGGAGGCGCCTGACCGGATGCGGGTTCTGGGCATCGACTGCGGTACCGAACGCACCGGCTTCGGGATCGTCGATAGCGACGGCAGAATTCACAGGTTGGTGGATAGCGGCGTGATCCGCACGTCCCCGAAGGCCCCTTTTCAAGATCGGCTGCGCGAAATCGCGACGGAGTTGCGCGCCCGCATCGTAAGCTTTGCCCCGGAAATGGCGGCCGTCGAGGAGGTTTTCTATGCGGTCAATGTCAAGACAGCGCTCAAACTATCGCATGTCCGCGGCGTCGCCCTGCTAGTCATCGCCGAGGCGGGCGTTCAATTCGCCGAGTATTCGCCGCTCGAAGTGAAAACCAGCGTTGTCGGCTACGGCCGCGCCGAGAAACATCAGGTGAAGAAGATGGTCACGTCGCTGCTGAAACTGGAGCGCGAGATTGATTCCGAGGACGCCTGCGACGCGCTCGCGATCGCAATCTGCCACGCGAACCATGAAGCCACGCGAAAACGCATGGTTGCCGTATGAGCCGCTATATGAGCCGCTATATGAAATGGCTGCTTATTCTGGCCGCGTGCCTGCCCGCCTTCGCACAGCAGATCACGTATAGCAAAACGTTTCCCGGGAGTGCACCGGCCTACATGGAAATCCGCATAGACGAAGCCGGGAACGTGGAATATCGCGAAGACGTCAAGGATGACAGTCCGCTGAAGTTCCAGTTGTCCGTGGCCGACCGTACCGCGATTCTTGCGCTTGCGGAGAAACTAGGCTATTTCACCCGACCGCTGGAATCGCCGGCCAAGGTCGCCAAAATGGGCATGAAGATGTTCCGCTATGAGAAGGGTGCCGAACACCATGAGGTCAGCTTTAACTTTTCCGAAGATCTCGACGCCCGCGAATTGCACGACTGGTTCGAGCGCATCGCTGAGACGGAGGGGGACCGGATCGAGTTGGAACGCGCCGCGCGGTTCGATAAGCTTGGCGTGGAAAATGCGCTACTGCGGCTCGAGATTTCCTGGGACAAGAAGCGGCTAGTAACACCGCAGCAGATGTTACCTATGCTCGACCGCATCGTCAAGAACGATAGCTACATGCACATGGCCCGCACCCGCGCAGCCAACCTGGCGGATCGTATCCGCGCTCTCAAATGAGACTTGCGTTTCTCCTTTTGCTGGCGATTGCTGCAGCTTTCAGCCAGACACCCACGAAGGATCACGCCGCGCAGCAGGAGCAGACGGAACTGAACGCGGCTCTGGCCGAAGCGGGCACCAGTTCCATCGATTTCATTCGCGCCCTGGAGAAGCACTTACAGAAATATCCGAACTCTCCCCAGAAACAGCAGATCGATCGGGGCATCCTGAAGGCTGCGATTGAGACCAAGGACGACAAGCGCATCCTGCAATATGGGGAGCGCGTGCTCGCTGTCCAACCGGACGACCTGCAAACGGCTGATAAGGTGATTCGCGTCCTGCTGCTCGGCGACGATGTCCCCAGCGCTGAGAAAGCGCTCGCGTACGCGATCCGCTACGAGCACGATATCGAAGAGGTGGGCAAGCAGCCCGCTCCCGGCCGCTACAGCGCGGCGCAGTGGAAGGAGGAGATCGATAAAGGTCTCGCGCGAGCCTATCTCTATCAGGCGCGCGCTACCGGCAACAAAGGGCGGATATCTGACGCCCTAGCGCTCGCGCAGCGCTCGTGGGACACGTACCCCACCGCGGCCTCGGCGCGCGAACTCGGCCGCTGGCTTTCGCGCGAAGGGAAGACCCTGGAGGCGGTGCAACATATCGCCGAGGCTTTCACCATTGAGGATCCAAGCAGTACTGAAGTGGATCGCGGCAAAGACCGGATCCGCATGGGCGAGTTATACCAGAAGGCCAACGGGTCGGAAAAGGGCTTGGGCGATCTGATTCTGCAGGCTTACGACCGCACGTCCGCTGTGATGAGCGAGCGCCTCGCGAAATTGAAGGCCGCGGACCCGAACACCGCCGCTTCGAAGATCATGGACTTCACGCTTTCCGGCGTGGATGGCAAACCGCTCGCGCTGGCCTCTTTGAAGGGCAAGACCGTGGTTTTCGATTTCTGGGCGACCTGGTGCGGGCCGTGCCGCGCGCAGCATCCTCTCTACGAGAAAGTAAAAGAACGTTTCAAGAGCAACCCCAATGTCGTGTTCATTGCCGTCGCGACCGATGAAGACACAAAACTGGTTGCGCCCTTCCTCAAGCAGCAGAACTGGGCCGGCAATAAAGTGTTCTTCGAATCGGGTTTGGCACGCACACTCGATGTCTCCGCGATTCCGACAACGATCATTGTCGATAAGGCCGGCAACATCGCGAGCCGGATGAACGGCTTTGTACCTGAGACCTTCGTCGGTCTATTGACCGACAAGATCAACCAGACGCTCAGTCCTTAACTCACTTCTTCCCGCAACCGTAAATAACACTCATACCGGGCCTGTGCGATCACGCCGCGCCCAAGCGCCTTCCGCACTCCGCAAACCGGCTCATGCGTGTGAGAACAATCGGCAAACTGGCACTCCGGCCGAAACGCGTCGAAATCGTGGAAATGCCTTTCCACCTCGGCGGCAGTCAAATCCCACAATCCGAACTCGCGAACCCCCGGAGTGTCGATCACGCGGATGCCATCGCGCATCGTATACATGGTCGACGCCGTCGTGGTGTGCTGGCCCTTCTGGTACAGACGGCTGATCTCGCCGGTCGCCGCGTTCGCATCCGGCTTCAGCCGGTTCATCAACGACGATTTGCCCACGCCGCTGTGCCCCACCAGCACCGCCAACTTGCCAGCGAGCGCTCCGCGCAACTCTTCCACGCCTTCGCCGGTCTTCATGGAAACGGGAAAAACACGAATTCCGAGCCTGCGATACGGCTCGACTTGTCCCAGTTCCTCAACTGATTCCATCTTGTCGATCTTGGTGATGCAGAGCAGCGCCTCGGAGCCGCCCTTCTCGATTGCGATGAGGTAGCGGTCGATCAATCCCGGCCGCAAAACGGGCGCGCGGATAGCCGCCACCATCACCACGACATCGACATTAGCAGCAATCACCCGCTCCAGCCGCGGATTCATCGGATCGGGCCGCGAGAGCGTCGTCTCTCTCGGCAATACGCGCCGGATCGTCCCAGTCTCGTCGAACATCACCCGGTCACCCACCGCCAGCCCCGATTTCGGCTTGCAGGCAAGGGGATTGCCGCCCGTGGGAACCACTTCGCAGCCCCGCGGCCCGATGGCCGTGATCTGGCCCTCGCGCGTCGCCTGAATCCGTCCTTTCGCCGCCCCCGTTTTGGACGCTCCGCGCGGCGCCGAACGGACCTTCTCCTCTTCCTCCCAGTCTTCCGCTTCCACGCGCTAAGTATACTGGACCTATCCCCCTGAAATGAAAAAACTCCTGGCCCTGAACCGTAGCGAAATCGCTATCCGCATCATGCGCGCGGCGACTGAACTGGGCCTCCGCACGGTCGCCATCTACTCGAAGGAAGACCGCCTCAGCCTCCACCGTTTCAAGGCCGACGAGGCCTATCAGATCGGCGAAGGGCTTGGGCCCGTTCGGGCCTATCTCGATATCGAGGGCATTGTAGCGTTGGCGGTCGAGAAGCAGGTCGATGCCATCCACCCAGGTTACGGATTCCTGTCCGAGAATCCCGCACTGGCGCGCGCGTGCGAGAAGGCGGGTATCGTGTTCGTCGGGCCGAATGCCGGCCTCCTGGAGCTTCTTGGCGACAAAACCGCCGCCCGCAAACTGGCGCAAAAAGCAAAAGTTCCCGTCGTCCCCGGTACCGAAGAGCCCGTCACCGATGCGAAGACCGCGAAGAAACTTGCCGCGGAAATCGGTTTCCCGCTCATCATCAAAGCGGCATTCGGCGGCGGCGGCCGGGGCATGCGCGTGGTAGACGATCCGGCTCAGTTCTCGGGCAAACTCGAAGAAGCTCGTAAGGAAGCCGCCGCCGCGTTCGGCAACGATGCCGTGTTCCTGGAGCGCTATGTCCGCCGCGCGCGTCACGTGGAAGTCCAGATCCTGGGCGATCACCACGGCAACATCCTGCACCTATACGAACGCGATTGCTCCGTGCAGCGGCGTCATCAAAAGGTGGTGGAAGTCGCCCCGGCGGTGGGGTTGGCCGATGGCGTCCGCCATGCCTTGGCTGACGCCGCACTGAAACTCGCCCGCGAGGCCGGCTACTACAACGCGGGCACCGTCGAATTCCTGGTCGATATCGATACCAACGAGTTCTTCTTCATCGAAGTCAACCCGCGCATCCAGGTCGAGCACACGGTCACTGAAATGGTCACCGGCATCGACCTGGTGCGTTCGCAGATCCTGGTCGCGCAGGGATGCAGCCTCTACGACGCGCCGCTCTCCCTGCCGTTTCAGGAACAGGTGCCCCTCTCCGGTTACGCGCTCCAGTGCCGCATCACCACGGAGGATCCGGCCAACAACTTCACTCCGGACTACGGGAAAATCCACACGTATCGATCTCCCGGCGGCTTCGGCGTGCGGCTCGATGGCGGGTCGGCATACGGCGGCGCGACCATCACGCCGTTCTACGATTCACTGCTCGTGAAAGTCACGGCCGCCGGCCGCGATTTCGAACAGGCGTGCCATCGCATGGACCGCTCCTTGCGCGAGTTCCGCATCCGTGGCGTGAAGACCAATATCCCGTTCCTGGAGAACGTAGTGAACCACGCGGCTTTCCAGTCGGGCGAAGTCACCACCTCGTTCCTCGACGCCAACCCCGATCTCTTCGAATATGCCCCGCGCAAAGACCGCGCTACCAAACTGCTTTCGTACCTGGGCGAAGTGATTGTCAACGGCAACCCGGAAGTCGCCGGCAAACCGCGTCCGCTTCGGTTCCAGCCCGCGCCGGTTCCCCCGCACATTCCAGGCTTTCCGCCTGCAGGCACAAAGCAGATCCTGATTCAAAAAGGGCCCGTAGGCTTTGCCGAGTGGACCCGTGCGCAGAAGCGGCTGCTTCTTACCGACACCACCTTTCGCGATGCGCACCAATCCCTGCTCGCCACGCGCATGCGGACCTTCGATATCGAAGCCATCTCCAACTTCGTCGCGCATCGCCTGCCGGGTCTGTATAGCGTGGAGATGTGGGGCGGAGCGACCTTCGATGTTGCCATGCGCTTCCTGCTCGAGGATCCATGGCAGCGGTTGAGGAGGCTGCGCGAAGCAATCCCGAATATCTGTTTTCAGATGCTCCTGCGCGCGTCCAACGCCGTCGGCTATACGGCATATCCGGACAATGTGGTGCGCGAATTCGTCAAGGAAGCCGCGGTACAGGGCATTGACATTTTCCGCATCTTCGATTCACTGAATTACCTTCCCAACATGAAGGTCGCGATGGAGACAGTTCGCAAGTCGGGCGGAGTCTGCGAGGCTGCCATCTGCTACACCGGGGACATCCTCGATCCGGATCGGCAGAAGTACTCGCTCGATTACTACGTGCGCATGGCGAAAGAGCTCGAGCGCATGGGCGCTCACATTCTCGGTATCAAGGACATGGCCGGCCTGCTGAAACCGTATGCCGCCGAGAAACTGGTCAAGGCGCTACGCGACTCCGTCGGCATCCCGATTCACTTCCACACCCACGACACCAGCGGCATCAACGCCGCGTCCATACTCAAAGCGTCCGACGCCGGAGTACACGTGGCCGATGCCGCTATTTCGTCGATGAGTGGAAGCACCAGCCAGCCGAACCTGAACTCGATCGTCGCGGCGCTCGCCCACACGAAGCGCGACACCGGGCTCGACCTGGACGCGCTCAACCAGTGCGCCGATTACTGGGAAACGATCCGCACGTATTACGCGCCGTTCGATTCCGGCCCGAAAACCGGCAGCGCCGAAGTGTATCTGCACGAAATGCCGGGCGGCCAGATTACGAACCTCAAGGAGCAGGCCGAAGCGATGGGCCTCGGCCATCGCTGGCCAGAGATCGCGAAGACTTACGCCGAAGTGAACTTCGCCTTCGGGGACATCGTCAAAGTAACGCCCTCGAGCAAGGTGGTTGGCGATCTCGCGATCTTCCTCATCACCCACGGCATGACCGTCGCCGAATTCCTGAAGCTCGGCCCCGATCACCAGGTGCCGATCCCGCATTCCGTCGTCGATATGTTTCAAGGCTCGCTCGGCATACCGGATGGCGGCTGGCCGGCGAAAGTGCAGGCTGTGGTGCTTCATGGTAAAAAGCCTGAGCGCGGACGGCCGGGAGCGCGCCTGCACGCGGCTGATCTGACGGCCACCGCGCAGCAAATCTCAAGCGAGATCGAACGGGAACCCTCGCGCGATGAAGTCCTGAGCTACCTGCTTTACCCGGAGGTGTTCAAGAAGTTCGCACGGGCTCGCAAGGACTTCGGCGACGTCGAAGTCCTGCCCTCGCCGCAGTTTTTTTTCGGCATGGAAAAAGGCGAGGAGATAGCGGTAACGCTCGAAGAAGGCAAGTCGCTGGTCATTAAATTCCTGACGATTGGCGAGCCGAGACCGGATGGATACCGCACAGTGTTCTTCGAATTGAACGGCCAGCCGCGCGAGGTGGATATCCGGGATCGCAGCCTGGAAGTCCAAGGCGAGCAGAAGCAGAAAGCGGATGGCGCGATCCCCGGACACGTCGGCTCGCCGCTACCCGGGGTAGTTACAACCGTCGCGGTGACGGAAGGCCAAGCCGTTCACAAAGGCGACCGGTTGCTCGTCATCGAGGCGATGAAGATGCAGAGCACCATCTACGCCCCGGTGTCGGGGAAGGTGCGCCAATTATTAGCGCGCAATGGTCAGCAGGTCGACTCGAAGGATCTCCTGATGGTCCTGGAGTAACACGAAGCCTCTACGAACTCGCCGTCGTTTGCGCTGCAGGCGCCGCGTACCGGAACAACGCACATACAGGCGCGCCGCATGGCATCTTCTCCTGGGGCAGAACGCCGACGTGCCCGCCATGAAGAAGCGTCTGAATCACCGCATCGTTCAACTCCGGCTGGTCGCCATTGTCCCGCAGGAACAGATGCGAGATGCGCCCGGCATACGCCGCTTTGGTAATTTCTTCTACCTGCGTCGAGGCGTGCCCGGTTCCGACTAACTTATCGAACTCTTCCACTTTCTTGCGGATCGGTTCCGGCACGTACGATCGCAGGAGCGCCAGTGCGCGACGGTGCATCTCGTCGCCCTTCATGCCGTCCGGAGACCCATGAACCCCCGGCTCCACCAGATGCGGGTACGTATTCGCACGCCGGTATAGCGCCAGTTCGTGGTCCACCGCCACCGGCACCAACGGCACATTCACGTCTCGGAGCAAGGTATGCACGCCCTTATTCAACGCGTGAAAGAATACCATCAGCTCCTCGGACTTGTTATCACGGTCAGTGGAAGTTCCGAACAGCACTCCTTTCATTGCTCCCACGGAATGCCCGGCGGAAGACCGGTTATCCAGCACGTGGTCGGGCTGCCGGTTCAATAAAGCATCGTCGAGATTCGTGGGCGTCCCTGCCGGCAAGGGTACTTCCACGGAAGTAGAACTGGTGCACAGCAGCATCCTGGTGCGTTTCTGGCTCAACGCAAGGAGGTAGAACTCTCTACCGGCGCCGATGACGGGCAACAGGGGCTGCAGAAGAAAGTAATCTTCCACCGCGATCGTTTCCCGGAGCTGGATCGGTGTGAAAAAGCGCACGAATATTTCCGGGGAACGCACGATGACCAAGCTTCCTGTCGGACGTTGAGTCACCGGAACCGGGTCGGGCTCCTCCATCAGCGGAGCAAGAAGTTCCTTGTGGCCGTTCCCTTTCAGAGTGTCCGCCACCTGACGCACCGCGTCTTTCAGTTGCGCGCGCAGGTCGCTCTGCGGATTGGTAGGAAGAACGATGGTGATACACGGGCCGCTCGCGGCGGCCAGCTTTTTTAGTAGATCTTCTGTGAAGGCGTTAGATCCATGTATCTGTTCCATGCCCTTTGACCCTGCAATCCAAGGGCATTTCCCACGTTTGTCAAACCCACCATGCGGCTGCCGGGCTTTCCTTGATCACGATGGAATCCAGGAACTTGATCGCTTTCGTGAGCCCTTCTTCCGGTGAAAGCAGGCTGTCCTCGTGCTCCACCGAGAGCACATAATCGTAGCCGAACATGCGCAAGGTGGAGATAAATTCGCTCCACCATTCCGCGCCGTGGCCATAACCGCAGGTACGGAAGATCCATGCCCGGTTTCGCTCGTCCGTGTATTTCTTGGTATCGAGCACCCCCGTCATTGGCAGGTTGCGCTGGTAGATCTGCGTGTCTTTGGCGTGTACGTGAAAAATTGCGTCGCCTAAAATCCGAATCGCGGCTATGGGGTCGATGCCCTGCCAGAACATGTGGCTGGGATCGTAATTGCATCCGATCGCCTTTCCCGCGATATCCCGCAGCCGCAGCATGGTCTCGGGGCTGTACGCGACGAAGCCGGGGTGCATCTCGATCGCGATCTTGACGCCGTGATCTTCCGCGAACTTCGCGCGATCCTTCCAGAATGGCGTTACGCGTTTCTCCCACTGCCATTCGAGCACGTCCAGGTATTCAGGGGGCCAGGGGCAGGTCACCCAATTCGGATACTTCGCGCCGGGATGATCACCAGGGCAGCCCGCGAAATCGATGACGACGGGGACGTCCAGCTTTTCCGCCAGAAGAATCGTCTTTCGGTTCGTCTCGGAATACCCTTTCGCAGTGGCATCATCCGGATGCAGCGGATTGCCGTGGCAACTGAGTGCGCTTATCGAAAATCCGTTATCGTCGAGCTTCTGCTTAAACATCTTCAGCTCGGCTTCATTCTCGAGCATCGACAGTTTGCAATGCGGGTCCCCGGGATAATTGCCGGTCCCGAGTTCTACTGTAGTCACTCCATTGCTCTTGAGCTTCTTGAGCACGTCATCTAGTGGCATCTGGGCCAGTAAAGCGGTGAATACGCCGACTCTCATGATCAGGGACTAGAATATCACCCGCCTGTAGCGGGGTTATTTCACCCAGTGGCCATCCACCATTACGCGCTCCAGCCTGCGGAGGTTGTGGATGTCGCGCGAGGGATCCGCCGAAAGCACCAATAGATCCGCTTTCCTCCCCTGTGCGAGCACACCCAGCCGCGATTGCTGGAGCCACGCCGCGCCGTTCCTGGTCGCAGCGATCAGGATTTTCTCCGGCGCAATCCCGGCCTGCGCCATACGATCAATTTTGCGGAATGCCTCTTCAGGAGAATTCCCGCCCGAGGAGATCATAGCTCCGGCGAAGTCCGCGGTCCGGGTACCTGTCGGCAAGATGCGCGGGGCGGCTTGCTTGGCGGGCGGCCCGCCATCGACCAGACCGACCGAGGTGAAGCCCGCTTTGAGGAAGCCATGCAGTTCGTCGGCTGCCTTGGCGCTGTCAGAAGAAAGTTGACCATGGACATCGATCAGCCCCGGTACGATGAACTTGCCGTTGAGTTTGATCTCCGCCGCGCCTGCAGGAATGGAAACGCCCGGACGCGACCCCACCGCCTGGATGTCATTCCCGGAAACGATTACCACTGCATCCATTACCGTTTGCCCGATGCCGTCCAGAAGCGTCGCGCCGGTGAGAGCCTTCAGCGGCGGATCGGAATTCCTGCATGCTGCAGCCATGAGAACGCAAACGAGCGTCGTGCAAGCCCAAAGCCGCATGGGACTATTGTTAACCATCGGCGTGCGACAATGAAGGTTCACCAACCAAATTGACGCGTATCCACATCTCTGTCCGAGCTTGCGCCGCCTGTGCTCTGTTCTTTCTCACCTCCTGTTCCACGGAAACTACACCACGCAAACCTCTCGCCCGCATCGACCCGGCAACCGCCGCCACGGTATCGGGACGCATCGTCTTCACCGGGAAAGCTCCTGCGCGCCAACCGATCGATATGTCCGCCAACCCCACATGCGAACGCCAGCACCGCACGCCGGCGCTCTCGGAGTTGGTCGTCGTGAACGCCAACGGAACACTGCGCAATACCTTCGTTTGGGTGAAGAGCGGCCTGCCCGATGCCCAATGGAACCCTGTCCCCGAACCCGCGAAACTCAATCAGGAAGGCTGCATCTATTCGCCGCATGTTCTCGGGATCATGACCGGCCAGACGCTTGAAATCAGCAATTCGGACCCCTTGAACCACAACGTTCACGCGGAGGCTTCCACGAACACGGCCTGGAACGAATCGCAGCCCCCGCGCGCCGAGAAAAAGTTCAAAACGTTCGACAAGCAGGAGGTCCTGCTCCCAGTGACGTGCAGCGTTCATCCGTGGATGCGCAGTTATATCGGCGTAGTGGCTCATCCGTTTTTCGCGGTTACCGGGGACGATGGCAGCTTCGCCATCAAAGGTCTGCCCCCCGGAAGGTACGCGATCGAGGCTGTGCATGAAACGTATGGCCGCAAAGAGATGAGCGTAACCGTCGGCCCG
>JAOAPQ010000213.1 GCA_025462965.1 Bryobacterales bacterium | reverse complement strand
ATGCTGAATTGAATCTGGCGCGAGGTGGGCGAGGAAGTCGAGAACACGCCTGGACCGGAAGCTGGGCTTGCCCGATGGCGAGAAGCGATGGCCCGGTTGACAGTCGAACAGTCCCAAAAGGCATGTGTGACGACTGGTGATCGGGAGGAGAGCGTCGAGTGCCCTGCCGTTTCGTCGTTAGCGATCGGTCCGATTGAACACTTGGCCGGAATTCCGGCAAGACTGTATGATGGCTACCTAATCCGAGAGCCGGCATTCATTGCACGGCTGCGCCGGGCAGCCATTGCGATCGGGATTCGATTAGGTCCGCGGGACCAGGATTCCGGATTTGTTCTCGAAGGCGATAGTATCTTTGCTCCCGGGTTTCGGCCCTCCTACCTGAGATTTTGCCTCCGGACACTACAAACCATTCCAGACCACATCCTGAGCTGTCTTGACGAAGCTAACGGAACAGCACACTCAAGGTCCGCAATAAATCGTCCCGCCCATAAATCACGTGCTCCCGCATTGCCAGATCCGCCTTCTCCGGGTCGTCCTGACACAATGATTCCGCCAATCTACCGTGATGCCGCTCCGGCAATTTCGTCCGCCGGGCCGCGGTATCGTAAAGCCAGTTAAACGTCAGCACGTGGTTGTTCTCAATCGCCTGGCAGAGAGCTGGATGCCCCCCACATTCAGCAATCCGCATATGAAATTGCTGGTGAAGTTGGTGCAGCGCAAATAGAGCCTCTTTCGATTCGTCATCTGCGTTGCCGTTCCGGTATAACTGGTCCAGAGTTTCGGCCAGCTCCAGGATCTCCTTCCGCTCCTCCGGCGTGGACTTTTGAGAAAACAGCCGCGCCGACTGCGATTCCAGCGCCTCCCGCACAACATAGTGCCCACGAACGTCCTGCGAAGTCGGAATACGAACCCGGGTTCCTACCCTCGGCCAGCTCTCCACCAAGCCTTCCGTAGAAAGCCGCTGTAAAGCGTCTGAAACTGGCACGACGCTCATCCCGAGATCAGCGGCAAGCGTTCGGCGGGATATCGATGTTCCCAGCGGCAATTGGCCGCTCAAAATGCGATAGCGGATGTCGTTGTAGGCGCGTTGGGAGAGACTGGCGGCGACCGGGTTGCGATTCATCTGAATCTGATATGCCAGTTTACAACAATTCCATTGACACCGGCTCTATCTGGACATAGACTGTGGCATATCAGCATATATCAGGAGGTTTGAATCGCCATGTTTAGCCATTCCCAGCAGCTCTGTTTCGCTCTGTACCTCGCCTTTTTCCTGGCAGCTTCCGCTTGGGGACAAGCTGGTTCCGGTACCATTCGAGGAGTCGTCACAGATTCCTCCGCCGCAGTGCTGCCCGGGGCTCAGGTCACAGTTACCAATGAAGCTACCAATATCGTCCAGCAAACCGAGACGAATGACCAGGGTGTCTATGTAGTCCCGTTCCTCTCTCCCGGCCAGTACACAATCACAGGCGCCAAAACCGGCATGCAGATGGTCCGCCACCCTGGTGTCACTCTCCGCGTTGCCGACGACATTTCGATCGCCCTTACTCTCCCGATCGGCACAGCCTCGACCGAGATCACCGTCGAAGCCACTACTCCCCTAGTCAGCGCCAACAGCGCCTCTCTCGGCCAGGTAATCGAGAATAGACGCATCGTGGAACTTCCGCTGGATGGGCGCGATCCAATCTCTCTCGCCGGCCTTGCGCCCGGCGTTGTTCCCGTTCCTCCGAACACGAACATCCATCAGGGGGGCGCAATCCCGAGCATCAACGGCGCCGCCAACTTCACCAGCGAAGTTACTATCGATGGCGTCCCGGATACCACTCCCCGGAATAGCTCGATCAACAGCTTCCTCATCTACACCCCCACTGTCGATGCAGTTGCCGAGTTTAAAGTGGAAACCAATTCCCTCAGCGCTCAATACGGACGCTTCAACGGCGGTGTCATCAACGTCGTGCTGAAATCCGGTACCAACCAGATCCACGGCTCAGTCTATGAATTTCTCCGTAACTCCGTTATGGACGCAAATTACTTTTTCAACAACCGAAGCGGTATCCCCCTGCCTGCATTGAAGCGGAACCAGTTCGGATTCACGTTAGGTGGTCCCGTCGTCCTGCCCCATCTGTACAATGGACACAACAAAACGTTCTTCTTTGTGGATTACGAAGGCTACCGGGAATCCCTGGCCTCCACCGGTTCGTTTACCGTACCCACCGCCCTTCAGCGTCAGGGAGATTTCTCCCAGACCACCACCTCGGCGGGGCAGCTCATCCGCATTTACGATCCGCAGTCCACGACAACCGTCAATGGCGTCGTAACCCGCACGGCCTTTGCCGGCAATATCATCCCCACCAGCCGGCTCGATCCCGTGGCCCTCGCGCTGGCTAAATACTATCCGCTTCCGAATAACACCAACCTCACCAACAACTATCTACGCTCCACCGCCGTACGATTTACGGACGACACCGGTGATGCACGTATTGACCATCAGTTCAGCGATAAGAATCGTTTCTTCGGCCGGTACTCCATCCAGTACCCCTTCACAGGATCCCCGAATAACTACGGCAATATCGGTACCCCGGACAATCCTCCCCTTACGCAAAAGCGTCATGCCGCAACACTGCAGGACACTTATACCCTTAGCCCGACGCTGATTCTGGAGGTGAACTACGGCTTGGTTCGTCAGTACGGAACGCGCACCGCCTGGTCCAACGGCTTCGATATTACAACTCTGGGTTTCGCCCAGAACTTCGCCGCCGCCCAACAGGTGAAAGCCATTCCCGGCATCACTATCAGCGGCATGTCCGGTATCGGCAATGTCAGCCAGAACTACAGCACGCAGTTCAACCACACTCTCACCGGTTCGCTCACCAAGATTGCGGGCAACCATACGATCAAAGGCGGCATCGATTTCAGGACTTACTTCATCAACCAGCTTCAAAACACTCAGGCAGAAGGCGGTCTCACCTTCGCTACGACCTACACTCAAGGTCCCAATGCATTCCAGGCCAGCGCCCTCGGCGGCAACGGCTTTGCCTCATTCCTGCTCGGCATCCCTGGCGGCAGCATCGCCATTCAGCCGGCCGTCGCTGTAAAAAGCAGCTATGTCGCCGGTTATGTTCAGGACGATTGGAAAGTCACTCCGAAGCTCACCTTGAACCTTGGCCTCCGCTATGATGTCAGCATTCCCCGCACCGAACGCTACAACCGGTTCAGCGTCTTCGATCCGAATGCGGCCTCGCCCATCGCCGGCCAGGTTCCCGGATTTCCGAATCTCAAAGGCGCTCTCACTTTTGGGAGCGCCAACTCTCGCCAGTACGCCGATATCGATCTCAACAACTTCGCACCCCGCATCGGCTTTGCCTACCAGATCACGCCTGCTACCGTCGTTCGCGCCGGTTACGGAATCTTCTACGGGCTTTCCCCCACCGATGCTGCCGGCCCCAGCGTCGGATTTGCCGATGGCTTCACCGGCAGCACGACAATCAACACCTCCCTCGATGGCGCCACACCAGTTGTCGCGCTTTCCAATCCCTTCCCGAACGGCATTAACTATCCGGCTTCAGGATCGCAATTGTCCGCCCGCACCAACCTCGGCCAGTCCATCAGCTCCCTAAACATCGGGCAGGCGACCCCCTATATGCAGAACTGGAACGTCTCCGTCCAACGCAGCTTAGGCACCAGCGTTCTCATGCAGGTTGCATACGCCGGAAATAAAGGGACCCGGCTTCCCTTCAACGTAGCGCTGAACGCCAATTCGCTGACAACGGATCAGTACCAGGCCGGCGCCGTCAACAATCAATTGGTGGCCAATCCTTTCTACGGCATTATCACGGACACGACCAGCGTCCTTTCCAACCCGACAGTTACCCGCGGCCAGCTGCTCAAGCCTTACCCGCAGTACATCAATCTCAACGCCATCAACGCTACCGAAGGATCTTCCATCTATCACTCCCTCCAGGCCAGCATGGAAAAGCGTTTCTCGAAGGGCTTCACGGTACTCGCTGCTTTCACGGCGGCCAAGCTGATCGACAACACCACTCAGGCCGCGACGGGACAAACCATCGGCGGCGTCCAGGACCCGACCAACCTTCGAGCCGAACGCAGCATCGACCCGCAGGACGTTTCCCGGCGCCTCGTCATCAGTGGTGTCTGGGAGCTTCCCATCGGCCGCAACCGCGCGTTCGGCGGCAGCATGAATCGATGGGCGGATGGCGTTGTCGGCGGGTGGCAACTCAACGGAATTGCCAGCTTTTCTTCCGGACAGCCGTTAGTCCTCACCAGCATCGGTGTCGCCCGACCCAATGTGGTCGGCAAGCCGAAAGACATCAGTGGCGCGGTTCAGAACCGCCTGGCGCAATATTTCGACATCACCGCTTACGCCGTTCCGGTCGCCTTCACCTACGGCAACAGCTCCCCGACATCTCCAAATCTGCGAGCCCCCGGCATTGCCAATTACGATATGTCGCTGTTCAAAGGCTTCGCCTTGGCGGAGCACATCCGCGCACAACTCCGCTTTGAAGCTTTCAACCTCTTCAATCGAGTACAATTCGCCGCACCGGGTACACAAACCGGATCCACCAGCTTCGGTATCATCTCGGCGCAGCAAAATACTCCGCGCGAATTGCAGGTCGCGCTAAAGATTATTTTCTAAGAGGAACCGATGACCCGACGCGAATTGCTATCCACAATCTCCTTACCCATCCTGGCTGCAACGCTGGACGCTCAAGAGTCTGACGGCGGCTCTCAAAATCAGGGCAAAGACCCGCGCAATATCCTGAACGGTTTCGAAATTCCTCGAGAAAAATACAGCGACCAACCCTACGTCGTCATCACCAAAGATGGCAACTGGCTCTGCGTTCTTACCACCGGGAAAGGATCCGAGGGCGCGCCGGCCCAGCACATCATCTCCACCACCAGCGCGGATAAAGGGCGGACGTGGTCGACCCCCATCGATATCGAACCTGCTACCGGGCCCGAAGCCTCTTGGGTCATGCCACTCGCCATTCCCGGCAGCGGTCGCGTATATGTCTTCTACACCTACAACGCTGACAACCTCCGGCTCGATACCATGAGCAACAGCAAGACCTATGCGAAGCGCGTGGACACCATGGGCGAGTACGCCTACAAGTACACCGACGACTACGGAAAAAGCTGGTCCGCTGAGCGTTACTTCATCCCGATGCGCCGCATGCGGATTGATCGCGATAACGCATACGCCGGAAAACGCGTGTATTTCTGGGGTGTGGGCAAACCAATCGTCACCCATAACGGCGCAATGTTCGGGTTCGCCAAAGTGGGCAAATGGGGAGACCCCGGCGGTATGGTCACCTCACAAGGTTGTTTCATGCATAGCCCGAATATCCTCACCGAGAAGGACCCCAAGAAACTCAAGTGGAATCTTCTTCCTGAAGGCGACGAAGGCCTGCGCGCCCCGAAGGGGCCCGTCTCCGATGAAGCCAACCTTGTCGAGCTCAATGACGGCTCACTCTATGCCACGTATCGCACCATCGACGGATTCAACTGCGGGGCATACAGCCGCGACCAAGGCCGCACCTGGACCCCGCCCGCCTACGCCGTCTATGAGCCTGGCGGCAGGCCTATTAAGCATCCTCGCGCCGCCAACTTCGTCCGAAAATTCAGCAACGGCAAATACCTGCTCTGGTACCACAATCACGGCGGCCAGTCGGTGCTGTCCTCCAAGTGGAGCTACTACTCCAATCGCAATCCCGCTTGGGTAAGCGGCGGCATCGAACGCCACGGCCACATTTACTGGTCTCAACCGGAAATTCTCCTCTATCATCCCGACCCCGATATCCGCACCAGCTATCCTGATTTCATTGAAGACCAGGGCGAGTTCTACGTGACGGAAACGATCAAGACATATGCCCGCGTTCACAAGGTTGATCGCGCCTTACTCGAAGCCCTCTGGAATCAGGCCGAGAACAGTACCCGAACGCAAAAGGGACTCGTCTTCACTTCGATCGGTTCCACTCAGAACGGGAAGCCGCAAACACTGCCAAAACTCCCCTCCCTACTGAACGGCGGCTTCACCATCGAGTTCTGGATCCGCCTCTGGGAGTTGTCCGCGGACCAGACCATTCTCGATACCCGCCTGCCCAACGGCAAAGGGATCGCCGTCACCACCTCAGACCGCTCCACCTACAGCCTCACGCTGAATGATGGCGCGAAAGAAGCCACGTGGGACACAGACCCCGGTGTTCATCCGGGCACGCTCAAAGTAGGCGTGTGGCAGCACGTCGCCCTTGTCGTTGACGGCGGCCCCAAAATCATCACGGCGATCGTCGACGGCATCCTTAACGATGGTGGCCCGGCGCGCGACTACGGCTGGGGCCGCTTCCCGCCCGAACTCGCCGATGTCAATGGGACAACCGATTCCCCCATCCGGGCAAAGATTTTCGGCAACATCAAGGGACTCCGCATTTACGATCGCTATCTCAGGACTTCCGAAGTCGTCGGAAACTACCGTGCGGACCTAAATACGGCTCGCACCTAACCCGTCACGAATTCCTTCCATGTCCTAGGAATGACGGTCGTGCTTGCCTTCATCACCTAGCTCGATCGCGTCTGCATCTCGATCCAGACTCCGCTCATCATGAAGGATCTCGCGCTCACTTCCATCCAGATGAGCTTCGTCTTGAGCGCCTCCACCGTCGCGTCGGTCCCCACGCAGGCTCGTTTGCAAGCCGGCCGGTGCACCCGTTGAATGTAGCAGTTGAAACCTGCACGGGCGGAGGTTCATCGCGGCTACAAGCGACAAGCCGGAATGCCAGCATGGCCGGCTGGCATTCACCTCAGAGCGCGAGACCGGCTTAACGGACCCGTGGGCAATTTTTGGTAATCTGTCGGCAGCGCTCTCAGATATGGCACTCCCGAAGTGAGGAATCTTAAATTTCAGATTGCTCATCGTTTGGAATGCAGGCAGGTTTGGGTTTGTGCCAAACCAGTTGTACATCGGCAAAG
>JAOAPQ010000209.1 GCA_025462965.1 Bryobacterales bacterium | reverse complement strand
GTGAAGTGCTTCGATTGGAGACTCCGTCTCAGTGCGGGTTCTACCTGGCCGCCATTGCGGCAATCAGCCTGGCCGCCGCCTTTCTCCTGCCCGGCGCTCGTAACGCGATCCTGCCATCTCCGTATCGTGATGCGCGCAACCTGGTGATCATTTCACCCCACCGATACTTCGCTACGCCGACGATCTCCATTGAGGACTACCAATCCTGGACCACGAGCGCGATGCACCTGTTCACAGGTATTGCTTTTTATCAACCGGTTGTAAAGCCGCTGCGGATAGGGCAAAGCCGCGCGGTGGAACTCTCCGTCGCTCGCGCGAGCGACAATCTCTTCGAGTTGCTGAACGTGCCAATTCTGTCTCCCCCGCCGCAAAAGAACCAGCGGGCACATACCGCGGCGCTGATACTGAGCCGCTCGGCATGGCGTGAATACTTTGGCGGCGATCCGCAGATCATAGGGAGGGTTCTTTACGTCGACGGGCAGCAAGCGCTGGTGTCCGGGATTGTTTCCGACGACTCCTGGCGCCTTCCGGGCCGGCTGGACGCATGGTTGCTTGAAGACGCACGAACATTGGCCGCCGTGCCGCCGCGCTCGAAGGGATTCGTGCTCGCGCATGTGGAAACATTCGCATTTCATCCCTGGCCCGACGGACGGTGGCACATGTCCGCGCCAAATGAGGACGGAGACTCCGATGCTTTCGACTGCGTATCCGTGGCCGAGCGAGTGCAACGACCATCGATCACTTTCCTGCTGATCATCGTCTTCGCTTTCCTGGTCTTGCCGGCGACCACGTCCATGTCGCTTGGCGAATACCCGGCAAGTCGCAATTCGCCTCCCTGGGCGACGAGACTTCGCCGGTGGATCTTTCTCTCGGCCAAGATTGCGCTCATCCTGCCGATCGTGTATTGCGGTTCGCTCGATCTGGCATATATCAGCACGTCACTCGGTTCATTTCATATTCGGGTTCTCGCTTCCGTGGCGGACCACAGCTTTGAGATAGCAGGCCGCTGCTGCATGGTCATCATGGCATTCGCCAGTTTCATCTTGCCGGCGACCGCTTCGGCAACACGCCTTTGGCGCTGGATTGTTCTCTCGACAGCGGCCGCGTTCATCCTGCCGATCGTTTGTTGTGTGTTGCTCAAGGCGGCGTATCTCAGCACGTCAATCAGCGCGCTGAATATCCAGATCATCGCTTCCTCGGTGGGCTGCATCCTGGCATTTCGCTGGGTCGTGATCGATCAGAGGCGGCGCTGTCCGGTCTGCCTAAACTTGCTGTCCCACCCCGCCCAGGTCGGGCAGCCATCACGAAACTTCCTGGGGTGGAGCGGTACGGAACTGATGTGCGTGAGAGGACACGGGTTGCTGCATGTCCCGGAGGTCCCCACAAGCTGGTTCAGCACGCAACGCTGGCATTATCTGGATCCCTCGTGGAGCGGCCTGTTCTCTTAAGCCTTTGTTTGCAAAACGCCGGTTTTCGGCGAGAATTAATATCTAACCCATGTCTAAACGCGAGTTTCAAACCGAGGTCAATCAGCTTCTTCAGCTGATTGTCCACTCTCTTTATTCACATCCGGAAATCTTCCTGCGGGAACTGGTTTCGAACGCTTCCGATGCGCTCGATAAACTCAAATACCTCACGCTTACAGAGGACGCATACAAGTCCCTGGTCTTTGAGCCGCGCATCGACCTTGAACTGGACGAGGAAAAGCACACGCTCACCATCAGCGACACCGGTATCGGGATGAACGAGGAAGACCTGGCCGCCAATCTGGGCACCATCGCCCGGTCGGGCACCAAGAACTTCCTTTCCCATCTTTCGGGCGACGCCAAGCGGGATTCCAACCTGATCGGTCAGTTCGGTGTCGGGTTTTATAGCGCCTTCATGGTTGCGGATCGCGTGGAAGTCGTCTCCCGGAAGGCCGCTGAAGAAGCGGCGTGGCGCTGGGTCAGCGACGGAAAGAACGGCTTCGAAATCGAACCTGCCGAGCGCGCGACGGCCGGGACTACCGTCACTTTGTTCTTCAATGAGGACGGCAAAGAATACGCCAATAGCTGGAAGCTTCGCGAGATTATCAAGAAATATTCCAACCACATCGCATTTCCGATTTTCCTGACTTACGACAAGAGCGAGTGGGATGAGACCGAGAAGAAGTCCAACAAAAAGCGGGTCACCGAGCAAATTAACTCCGCCAGCGCCATGTGGAAGCGTTCCAAGAGCGAGCTCAAGGACGAGGACTACAAGGAGTTATACAAGACCATTTCGGGCAATTGGGAAGACCCCATGTTTTGGTTCCATACGAAAGCCGAAGGAACCATGGAGTACACCACGCTTTTCTTCGTTCCCTCCAAGGCGCCCATGGACCTTTACCAGGCCGACTACAAGCCGGGCGTCAAGCTCTATGTCAGGCGCGTATTCATCACCGATGACCAGAAGGAGCTCATGCCGGGCTACCTGCGGTTTCTGCGCGGGATAGTAGACAGCGAAGATCTGCCCTTAAACGTGAGCCGCGAGATCCTGCAGCAGAACAAGGTGCTGCTTTCCATCAAGAACGCCAGTGTTAAGAAGGTCCTTTCCGAGCTTCAAACCGTTGCGAGCAACAACCCCGAACAGTACACGAAGTTCATCGAGGAATACAACCGCCCCGTGAAAGAAGGCCTTTACAGCGATTGGGCCAACCGTGAGACGCTGCTGGAACTCATTCGTGTGAAATCGACGAAGGCGGAAGGCTGGACGAGCCTGGCGGACGTGAAGCAGCGGATGAAGGAAGGTCAGAAGGGGATCTACTACATCACGGGCGGAAGGTCGGCGCAACTCAGCACATCGCCCCTTCTCGAAATCTACAAGAGGAGAGATATCGAGGTGTTGATCCTTGACGACGAAATCGATGAGATCGTCTTCGCCGGCATCGACAAGTACAAAGATGTCGAGCTCAAGGCAGTTAATAAGAGCTCCGCGGGCGAAGACCTCAAGGACGAGGCCGATAAGGACAAAGGTGACGAACTGAAACCTCTGCTGGAAAAGCTGAAGAAAGCGCTCGGCGACAGCGTGAAGGATGTGAAGGCGTCCACGCGTCTGGCCGATAGCCCATCGTGCGTCGTTTCCGGAGAAGAGGAGCCGTCGATGAAGATGCAGCAGATGCTCCGGGCGATGGGTCAGAAGGGGTTACCGGACATGAAGCCGGTGCTCGAAATCAACCCCGACCACGAGATCGTGAAGAAGCTTCTGGGCGCAGGAGACGATGCACTGGTGGACGATTCCGCCTGGCTGCTGCTGGAACAAGCGCTGCTGATAGAAGGCGTCCCCCTGGAAAATCCGGGCACGTTCGTGCAGAGGCTGAACCGAGTGCTCAGCCGCGCGGTTTAAAGAAGCGGCCGCCGATGAACGCGGATTGAGAACGTTTATCCGCGTTCAGTGGCCGCGTTTGCATCTTGAACGTACAGGTGGGGTGCCGGCGCGGCCTCCAGTTGCTGGACCAGGCCATACATGTCCCAGTTCTGCCAGGCCTCGGCGAAGCGGCCATCCTCGAAACGAACCATGGCCATTCCGGTTGTCCCGATTTGTTTGCCCGTCGCGTGACGCATCGTTGCGGACCATCGCATACACGAGAGGTCTCCGGCCGAAACGGCTTGATGTGTCGCAACCTTAATCTCGGGGAAATCGGCCCGCATGCGGTCGAAGAACAGCCTGAAGGCCTGGGGTCCTTTCGTCGAGTGGGAGCCATCGTGAAAGAGGCACTCCGGCTTCAGCATTTCGTCGATTGTTTCGCGGCGTCCCTGGTTCCAGACCTCTTCAAACCAGCGAATGATCATCTGCTCATGGCGTTCGGACATCGTGGGCTCCTTGGAGGGAATGCTCAAGTCTTTCCGATGTTGAGCGCCATGTCAAGGTCACGCGTAGATCCCGGGAGCTTCGTGGCCGATCGCCTGGACGTACTCGACATACGACCCCGGATACACCCGCGGATTGCGATCCGTCCCGCTTTCTCCACCGAGTTCCAGCACCCGTGAGCCCAGTCCGCGGAGGAACACGCGGTCATGCGACACGAAGATCATGGTGCCTTCGAAGTCTTTGAGTGCCTCGACGAGCATCTCCTTGGTGGCAAGGTCGAGGTGATTCGTCGGCTCATCGAGCACCAGGAAGTTTGGCGGATCGTAGAGCATCCGCGCCATGGCGAGGCGTGATTTTTCGCCGCCGGAGAGCGCCCGGATTCGCTTGTCCACATCGTCGCCCGAGAACTGGAACGCGCCGGCGAGCGTACGGAGGGGGCCGATGCCATCCTTCGGGAAGTCCTGCTGCAACTGCTCGATGACGGTCAGATCCGGATTCAGCACGTCCAGCGACTGCTGCGCAAAATATCCCATTTTCAGGCTGGCGCCCAGGCGCACGCTTCCGCCATCGGGCGCGCTTGCGCCCGCGATCATCTTCAGCAGCGTGGTCTTGCCCGCGCCGTTTCTCCCCATCACGGCCCAGCGCTCTCCCCGGCGAATGGCGAGATTGAAGCCTTCGTAGATTACCCGCGGGCCGTACGCCTTGTGTAAGTCCTCGATCATTGCTACCTGGTCGCCCGAACGCGGCGGGACGCGGAACTCGAACTTCACCACCTGGCGCTTCTTCGGCAGTTCGATTTTTTCGATCTTGTCGAGTGCCTTGATGCGGCTCTGCACCTGAGCCGCCTTGGCTGCGTGCGTCCGGAAGCGGTCGATGAAGCGCTGTTCCTTGGCCAGCATGGATTGCTGCCGGGCGAACGACGCCTGTTGGTTGGTCTCGCGGATTGCGCGCTCGCGCTCATAGAAATCGTAGTTGCCGGAGTACGCGATGATCTCGCCCGCATCGATCTCCGCGATCTTCGACACGATGCGGTTCATGAACTCGCGATCGTGCGAGGTCATCAGGAGAGCGCCGGAGAAAGACTTGAGGAACTGCTCCAGCCAGATGATGGATTCCAGGTCGAGGTGGTTGGTCGGTTCGTCCATCAGGAGCACATCCGGCCGGCCGAGCAGGACGCGCGCCAGGGCTACGCGCATCTTCCAACCGCCGGACAGAGCCCCCACGTCGCCATCGATCTGGTCGTCCTTGAAGCCCAAGCCGTGCAGCACTTCGCGCGCCTGCGCCTCAAGCGTATAGCCGCCCAGATGTTCGTACTCCTCCTGCACCTCGCCGAAGCGCGCCAGGATCGTATCCATCTCGTCCGAGCGCGCCGGATCCTCCATGGCCTGCTGAAGGTGCTCCAATTCGTGATGCAGATCGCCGGCGCGTCCGCTGCCCGCGATGGCCTCATCAAGCACGGAGCGGCCGTTCATCTCCTCCACGTCCTGGCGGAAGTAGCCGATTGTCAGCTTTTTCGGAACCGAGACGTCGCCTTCGTCGGATGCTTCCTCACCGACCACCATGCGGAACAGGGTTGTTTTGCCCGCGCCATTGGGGCCCACCAGCCCGACCTTCTCGCCGGGGTTCAATTGAAACGAAGCGTCAACGAAGACGAGCTGTTTGCCATACTGTTTGTGGATATTCGAGAAAGAGATCATCCGAATATCCAAGCTAGCAGTTTCCCGAATCTCCGATCGCCTTTGTGGAAATCGGAAATCGCCTGAATATTTCAGCTTTGTTTGTGACAACGAAGTTACGATCGGACCCGCGGCTGGGTTCATCGTCTCATTTGTACGCCACTTCACTGGCCGGATTTGCGCCCGTTGATTGGTATGGTATCCTCATGCGTAACTTCGTCGAGTAACAACACTAAGTAGTGTATTTTTCTTTACATAACTTAATGTAGTACACGTCTAGACGCATCACTTAGCATCTCCAGAACCATGGCACGGAATGTTACAGCGAGAAGTCCGCGATCTTCAATTGAGATAGTTCGCAACGGTCGAGTGATCCGTACCAAGTCATCCACACAGGGTCAAGTAGTCCGATCTGAGCCGGCATTAATCTGGTATTGCCTGGCCTTCCTGGGCTTCGGATTCCTGGCTTTCCAGGTTTATTCCTCTTCCCTGCACGGACCCTTCGTCTTTGACGACCTATTCCTTCCCTACACTAAGCCGAATGCCGCCATTCTCCCCTTGAAGGCCTGGTTGGGAGTCCGCCCCTTATTAGGTCTAAGTCTTTGGATCGATTTCCATCTGTGGGGCTTAAATACTCTTCCTTACCATGTCGTAAATGTTCTTCTTCACTGGAGCTCAGCTGTTCTCCTCTTCTGGATTGTCCGCAAGCTACTCTCCCTTGCCGGTACAAAAGGTATTCATTCGTACTTACTCTCTTTCTTCGCTGCTCTCTTATTTCTGCTCCATCCCGTCCAGACGGAGGCCGTTTCCTATATTGCAAGCCGTTCAGAAAATCAAAGCGCTTTCTTTCTCTTCTCGGCTTTCTGTATTTTTCTGTATCGAAAATCACAAGCGATCACCTGGCCAGTCTCGCTCGCAGTACTTGCCTTGTTCCTCTGCGCGCTGGCCACAAAGGAACACGTG
Source organism: Bryobacterales bacterium (assembly GCA_025462965.1). Taxonomy (GTDB): domain Bacteria; phylum Acidobacteriota; class Terriglobia; order Bryobacterales; family Bryobacteraceae; genus JALYXI01. The sequence goes on along the minus strand of JAOAPQ010000209.1, from coordinate 5,961 downwards.
GTCGCCTTCCCCGCGCTGCTGCTCCTCACCGACTACTACTGGAATCCCGGCTTTCGTTTCAGCGGCATCCGTGCAAACGCGCGTATTTACATTCCTCTGGCCTTAGCCTCCGTCGCTGGTGCTGGGTTTGTGTGGCGTTACGTCTCCGCCGACCCCGCAATCGGCTTCCATGTCCCTGGTCTTCCGTGGTACTCGTATTTTTTTACCGAGTGCCGCGCATTTTTCAAATACTTACTCTTGTTTGTATTTCCGGTTGACCAGAACGTCGATCATGACTTTCCTATTTCCCACACCCTGCTGGAACATGGCGCCGCGTTCGCTCTCCTGGTTATTCTTTTCCTCATCTCCGCAGCAGTGGTCTGGCGTCGGAAGTTTCCATTGGCGTCCTACGGTCTTCTGGTCTTCGTCATTTTTCTGGCCCCGACCTCTTCGTTCATCCCCATCCACGACGTTTTCGTGGAGCGTCGTCTTTATCTTCCCTTCATCGGTTTGTTGCTAATCGCGATGGAGCCCCTCCGGAAGCTCTCCTGGCGGCCTGCAACACTCGGGGTGTTCCTCGCGTGCATCGCCGCGATCGCCGGTTATCTCACCTGGAGCCGGGCCCACGTCTGGAGCAACACTATGCTCCTTTGGCAGGATAGCGCCCTCAAATCCCCGAACAAAGCGAGAGTCCGCCAAGGCCTCGGAAATGCTTACCTGCATGCTGGCCGCTGCGATCAGGCCGTTCAGGAATACGATGCGACGGCCCGACTACAGCACCCGGATTTCACTCTTTACTACAACTGGGCAATGGCATACGACTGCGCGCACCGCCCGGACCGCGCTGCCGAAATGCTCGGCAAGGCGACTGCGGACCGGCCCACGGCCTCCGCCTACGCCATGCTCGGTTATGTACACGCAGAGCAGGGTTCGTGGACGGCCAGTCTGGATGCTCTTCTCCGTGCGGAACAGCTTGACCCTGGGTACGCCCTGACGTACGCGTACCGCGGCATGGTGCTGGTGAATCTCGGGCAGCGGGATCTGGCTCTCGGCCAGTTCGCGAAGTGCCTGGAACTCGACCCCCTGAACACCATCGCTCGTAACGGATGGGCCGCTATAAAGCGCGACGCCGCTCGCCACTGAACATTGAGGGGCAATTGGACGCCCTTTCCTGCCTTGCGCAAGAACCCCAGCGGCGATTGCGCGATAATACTCGGAATGCCTACAGCCGCCAGGAAGCCCGGAATCTCCCTAACGGCCTGGATCTTCATCGGGATGGCCGCGGGCCTCGCGGTGGGAATCCTCGCGCCATCCTTCGCCGTCCAGCTAGCGCCGCTCAGCAACATCTTCCTGCGCCTGATCAAATCGATCATCGCGCCGCTCATTTTCGGCGCACTGGTTTACGGCATAGCCGGCGCGGGCGACATCAAGCAGATGGGCCGCATCGGCCTGAAGGCCATCATTTATTTCGAGGTGCTCACCACAGCGGCGCTCTTCGTGGGCCTCGCCGCTGTCAACATCGTGCGGCCGGGCGATGGGCTCACTATCAACAAGGGGGTGTCCATCAGCAATCTTCCGCAAGCGAAGCTCAGCGCCGCCGAGATTCTGGAACACACCTTTCCCACCAGCATCATCGATTCCATGGCCCGCGGCGATGTCCTGCAGATCGTCGTGTTCGCCATTCTTTTCGGCATTGCGTGCTCCGCCATCGGTGTCAAAGCGCAACCAGTGACGAAATTCTGCGAATCGCTCGCTGAGATCATGTTCAAGTACACGGGTTACGTCATGTACCTGGCGCCCATCGGCGTCGGCGCTGCCATGGCGGTCACTATCGGCAAGAACGGCGTGGGCGTGCTGTTCAGCCTCAGCAAGCTGGTGGGTACGCTTTACGCCGCGCTCATCGTTTTTGTCGTCTTCGCGATGGGGGCGGTGATTGCGATTGCCCGCATACCGCTCGGCCGCTTTATCCGCGCCGTGCGGCAGCCGTGGCTCATCGCTTTCTCCACTGCGTCCAGTGAAGCCGCGCTCCCGCTCGCGCTTGAGAACATGGAGAACTTCGGCGTTCCGAAACACATCGTCGCGTTCGTGCTGCCCACGGGCTATAGTTTCAACCTGGATGGCAGCACACTTTATCTCGCGCTGGCATCAGTGTTCGTGGCGCAGGCGGCGGGGGTACAGATGCCCCTCAGCCAGCAGGTCCTCATGATGCTCACGCTCATGCTCAGCAGCAAGGGCGTGGCCGCGGTGCCGCGGGCCTCTCTTGTGATCCTTGCCGGTACGCTCGCCAGCTTCAATCTTCCCCTCGAGGGGATCGCCATCATCCTCGGTGTGGACGCTCTCATGGATATGGCGCGCACTTCCGTGAATGTGCTCGGGAATTGCCTCGCAAGCGCCGTGGTTGCGCGTTGGGAGGGCGTGGATCTCAACGCCGATGTCCGGAGCGAAGTAGAGACGCAACTCGCGTAAAATGGCCTCAGGCCGACTATTTGAATTCATCCGACGAACGCCCACCACTGTGGAAACGAGTGGAAATCCTCTCCCTCCCTCTGGTGGGACTGGTCCTGATCAGTACGGCGGTCTCAGCCACCCTAAATTGGAACTCATACATCCGGTACCGGGAGCAGGTTCGCCAAAGCCGCGATGTCATCGCAAGTGCGCAGGTTCTGCTGGCCTCCGTGCTGGATGCTGAAACCTCCCAACGCGGCTATCTTCTGACGGGCAAGCCTCAGTACCGCGCGCCCTACGACCGTGCCGCGGCCGTCATCCCGGGCGAGATCGCCCACCTCCGTCAACTCACCGCGAGCCACTCGCCCGAAAGCGCCGATGCCGCCAGTCTTGTCCAGCTGATCGACCGGAAGATAGGTGAATTGCGCGAGACCATTGAACTGCGGAAGACGAAAGGGTTGCAAGCCGCCCTCGACGTTGTGCAAACTGACTTGGGCCAGACGACCATGGACCAGATCCGCGCGGTGGCCAGGCGCCTCGTATCCAAGGAGTCCGATCGGCTGGCGAACCTTGTTGCCATCGCACAAGGGCGCCTTGGCCGCAGCTGGTTGATTAGCGCGACGGGCGACGTCCTCCTCGGGCTGGTGCTCGTCATTGCTTCCGTGGTCATATTTCGAGCCACAGGCCGCCGCGAAGAGCTCATCGCGGCCCTTCGCGAGGACGATATCCGTCTCCGGGATCTGCGCGCCCAGGCCCAAGCCGCCGGGGAACGCGTGCACAACATCCTGGAGAGTATCGCCGACGGTTTTGTTTCCTTCGATAACAACTGGAATATTACGTATCTCAACTCGGCGGCCGAGCGGATCTTCGGCCGTTCCAAGACGGACCTTCTCGGTAAGAACTATTGGCGGGAACTCCCCGAGACCGCCGGGCCGGAGATCGAGCAAAAGTACCGGGAGGCCGCGGCCGGGCACGCTCCCCTCTCGTTCGAGACGCATCGACGCGATCGCAACGCGTGGTGGGAGGAGAACGTCTACCCAGGAAAGGACGGCGTACTCTCAGTGTATTTTCGCGACGTAACCGAGCGTAAGCGGTTCGAAGAGCGCATGCGGCATGCGCAGAAGCTGGAAAGCCTCGGCGTTCTCGCCGGAGGCATAGCTCACGATTTCAATAATCTGCTCACCGCCATCCTAGGCAGCGCCAGCCTCGCGCTCGATGACTTGCCCACCGGTTCCACCGCCGCGGAGCATGTGAGGAATATCCTAGCCGCCAGCGAACGCGCTGCTCAGCTTACGCGCCAGATGCTCGCATATTCCGGCCGCGGCCAATTCATCGTGGAATCGGTTGATCTTTCGGCGCAGGTTCGCGAGATAACCGCGCTTCTGAATGCGTCGGTGGGGGGCAATATCGATCTGATCCTCAATCTCCACGAGCGCGCGTTCATCGAAGCCGACGCCGGGCAGCTCCAATCCGTGGTGATGAACCTGGTGATCAATGGCTCGGAAGCCGTCGGTACAAAAAGCGGGACCGTGGTAATCTCGACCAGTCTTCAGCACCTCGACGCCGAATACCTGCGCGACAACATGGCCGGCGACGATCTTGAACCAGGCCCGTACGTTCTGCTGGAGGTCCACGACACGGGCGACGGGATGAACCCGGCGACAATAGCGCGCATTTTCGATCCATTCTTCACAACGAAGTTCACGGGCCGCGGCCTCGGGCTTGCCGCCGTGCTTGGCATCGTTCGGGGACATAAAGGCGCCATCAAGGTCTACAGCCATCCAGGCCAGGGGACCACGTTTAAGCTATTCTTTCCGGCTTCGCCCAACGCGGCAGCGCCACCCGCACCGGCCGCCCTGGCCGGGAGCCATCGCGGCAACGGGACCATCCTCGTGGTGGATGACGAGGAAGTCGTTTTGAAGATGGCGCGATCCACTCTCCAGAGGTACGGGTACAAAGTTCTTTCCGCCGTGAACGGCCGGGAAGCAGTGGACATTTTCAAGAACAAGCCCGATGAGATCGCGCTCGTGCTGCTTGACATGACCATGCCGGTTCTGAGCGGTGAGGATACTCTGCGCGAGCTGAAGATGATCCGGCCGGACGTTCGGGTGATCGTGTCCAGCGGCTACAACGAAATTGAAGCGCTAAGGCGTTTCGGCCAGGGCGTCGCGGGCTTCCTGCAGAAGCCTTACCGCGCCGCCGCGCTCGCCGAAAAGGTGAAATTCGGCCTGGATGGGACGGGCACGGCGGGTTCTCATGCTATAAACTAAAACGTTCATGAAGAAAACCTTTTACGGTTGGTGGATCGTCGCCGCTTGTTTCTGCACGTTCGGCTTCTCCGTGGGCATTCCCTACTACAATGCCCCGTTCTTCTACGACTACTTCAAAAAGGATTTCGGCTGGGCCACCCATGACGTCACGCTGGGGTTCCCGTTAGCGGCGCTGCTCACTATATGGGTGGGCCCGGTGATCATCCCCCGCTTCAGCCAGCGGAAACTCATCGTTGCCGGCACGTTTCTCACTTTCCTGGCGTTCCTCGGCTTCAGCAAGATGACGGGCAACCTGCCCTGGTATTACTTTCTGTACTTCCTGTACACCATGGGCTACATTCTCTCGGGGCCCATCGCGCACCAGGTCATCATCTCGCATTGGTTCAAAAAGAACCGCGGCAGCGCCATGGGTATCGTGTACGTCGGCGTGGGCGTCTTTGGGGCTATCGGCACGCAGCTGGTGAAGTGGCTGACGAACGATTACGGTTATCGCACGGCTCTTCTGACGATCGGCATTCTCATGTTTGTGGCGTGGCCGATCGCGATCTTTGTGCTCCGGGACAGGCCGGAAGAGAAGGGCCAGTTCGCCGATGGCGCCCTCACCGCGCCCGCTCATTCCAATATTCAGTCGCGCAGCCTGAAGTACCTGTTTAACCAGTCGGCGTTCTGGATGCTTTTGATCGGTAGCATCTGTTCCATCGGCGCTATCGGATCCATTAACTTTCACATGAAGCTGGTGTTCCACGATCAGGGCTTCACTAACCAGGCGGACTTGAATTCGGTCTGGTCCACCGCACAGTTCTGGATACTGATCTCGAGCATCGCCGGGCGCCTCCTGATCGGCAAGCTCGCCGATATGTTCCCGATGAAGTACGTGATGACCGCGACCTACTTTGTCGTAGCCGCGGCCATTCCGCTGCTGTTCATGGTGAAACCCGGTGAGAACCCGATGACCTACGTCTTCGCCGTCGTCTTCGGCTTCGCAATGGGCGCGGACTATATGCTGATCCCGCTCATGGCCGCTAAGCAGTTCGGGGTCAACTCGCTCGCTCGCGCGATGGCCGTCATACTCCCGGTCAACACGATTGGCCAGACATGGGTCCCGCAAAGCGTTTCCTACTTGCGCGAGCATTTCGGCAATTATACGTATGCGATGGGTGTGGTCTTGGGCGTGGCCATGCTCGGCGCAATGGCGATCGCGCTGCTGCCGAAACAGGGCGTCGAGGATGTCGTATCGGAACCGCTGGCTTCGGCCCAGACGCGCTGA
>JAOAPQ010000185.1 GCA_025462965.1 Bryobacterales bacterium | reverse complement strand
CCTGAACGCGCCGGCGCGACCGGTTCGAGTTGGTGGCCTCGAACCAACTTATGGTGATCCGCGAAGGCGAGGGATTCATCGGGAAGGTACACTTTCCGCCTCAGTGATCAAAAGTTGACGAAGTTTCCGGGTTAGCTCCCCTGCTTCCCCGATACGTCCGGCACGGCGCAGGAGACCCGCCAGTTGATTTATCGCGGCGCGGTCCGAGCCGTTGAGGCTCAGCGCCACCTGCAACTCTGCAGTGGCGCGCGCGTCGTCTCCCGACTGCGCGTAAAGCTTGCCCAGCGCGGTGTGAGCGGCCGCGTAGTCGCTCCGAGTTCGGGTCGCCGCAAGCAGAGCAGCTTCCGCTTCGCGAAAGGTCGGAGTGCCCGGCGCCGCACCCTCGCGAACGAGAGCGTGCACGAGCAGGTAATTCAACGTCGGGTCGGATGGGCTCTTCTGAAGACGGCGGCTCAGAATTTCCGACGCCTCGGCCGCGCGGCCGCTGTCAGCATAGAGAACACCCAGTCCCGCTGAACCGTATTGACCATCGGGATCGAGCCGGGTTGAAATTCCAAAGTCGCGCTCGGCATCTGCTCCCAGTCCTTTATCGGCTTCGACCACACCGCGCAGAGACTAGATCCGCGCCGATTGCGGAAACTTTCCGATGCCGGCCTGAATGGTGGACAATGCGAGGTCGTCAGCATTGTTAAGGATGTAGAGCGCTGCAAGGTCAATGTAAGTCTGTTCCTCGCCAGGCCCCGCTTCGAGAGCCCGTTTGAGCGTGGCAGCCGCTACCTCTGGAGTTCCCGACGCGGCTTGCGCGGTGGCGAGCGAGCGGAGAAAGGTAGTCGATTCCGGATTCGTCCGTTGCAGACGTTCGAAAACCATTACCGCTTCCTTCGCGCGATGCAGTTTAACCAGGCATGAGCCATAGATCGCGTAAGCCTGAGGATTGGCTTCCGTCTCGGCACGTCCCGCTTCGAACTGCGCGGCTGCGGACGGGTAATCGCCGGCTTCGAAGGCGAGGACTCCGGCCATGGAGTGTGCGGTGACGTCGGTGGAATCAAGTCCTATCAGCCGCTTCAGAAAAGAAGCCGCCCGGGGATCGCGTGCCGTATAGCTGACCAGTGCCGCGCCTTTTGAGGGCAGAGATAAATTCCGGGCTCATTTTCAGTACCGCTTCGAATGCTTGCAGACTCTCGCCCGTGCGTTTCATCCCTCCCAAGGCGAGACCACGCGCGGTCATGAGGAAGACGTCGCCCGGGCGGTTTTTCAGCGCCGCGTCGGCAAACTGCAACGCGGCCTCGTAGCGCTGTTCCCGCAAAGCCTCCGCAAGGGAATCGGCTTTCAGCGGCTGGATACCCACGAGCATCGCGACGATCAGGAGAGAAGCGCTAGAGAGAGATTTTGTGCAGTAAGACATCTTCAATCACATCCTATTCATCGACAGATCTGAAACGACCGGTTCCGCGCGACGGAGCAGTGTCGATTCGCCGACGCGAAGCTCCGCCGGCAGCCGGATCTGAACGGGCGTGGTGGGTTCACCGGATTCCACCTGTCGCAGCAGTAACTCCACACCCTGGTAACCGATTTGATAGGCAGGCTGAATCACCGAGGTGACCTCAGGCGAGAAGCTGCCGTTGCCCGGCACTTCATCGAAAACCGCTAGCGCCAGATCGCCGGGACACCGCCCACGGCGCTTTTCGTTTCGAACGGCATGATGGGAATGGGTGCACTGAAAGCGCTCAAGGAACTAAGCCTGTGCTGCCCCGAAGATGTCGCACTGGCAGTTTTCGACGAACTGCCCGGCAATGAGAGTTATTCTCCGGAAGTAACCGTAGTGGCGCAACCCGAATATGAGATCGGGTATCGGGGAGCGAAGATGCTTATCGGGCAGATTGAGAACGGCGAACCGGCGGAACCGCTGGCGATCACGCTGAACGCGGAACTGCGCATTCGGGAATCGACACGGCTGCGGATTGGTACGACCAGGAGTCACGTGAGGGAATGACTATCAATCTTCCGGAACGACGGCGCGGCCTGTCTGAGAGTCCTGCTTTCCTGCATCTTGATCCGGTATTTGCTGAGCTCGGCGTTCGATAACAAGCACTCGGCAACTCAAGAGGTGTGACGCGTTTCAATCAAGCCCGAGACGGCGAAGCGCCTGTTTAGCCCACGCTGATATCTGCGGATCGGTCCCTGCCGCTGCCTGCCGAAGATGGACCTGGGCGCCGGACATATTTCCGTTACTTGCCAACGCAACACCAAGGTCGAGCTGCGCGCGACTGAAAGACGGCTTGATCCGAACAGCTTCCTGGAAGTGTTCAAGTGCCTTCTCAGTCTGCCCCTTGCGCACCAGTAAACTTCCCAGCAGTTCGTGAGCTTCGGCGAAGTTTGGATTCGCGGTAAGCGCGGCTGTCGCTTGAACCTGCGATTCGTCCAGCTGGTCCTGCTGTGCAAGGGCAAGCGCGTACTCATAACGGTCGGAAGCTGACGATGGGTGTAACTGGACGGCTCTCGCAAGATGCCAAAGCGCCTGTGTCACATCTCCGTTGGCGGAAAGTAATCTCGCCAATGACCCATGGGCTGAGACGTCATAGGGATTGATCCGAAGTGCATCGCGAAAGGCGGCCTCAGCTCCACTACGGTCTCCCGATGCGGATAGTGCGATGCCGAGCCCGGTGTACGCGTCCGGCATGTCGGGGCTAAGCGCGATTGCTTTTTCCAGCTTCAATATTGCATCGCGTTTGTCGCCCTGGATGAACTGGATTCGCCCCAGCGCATACCAGGATTCGGCGTCACGCGGATTCGCCTCGATCGACTGTTTCAATGCCGCCTGGCAGCGTGCCGTGTCTCCAGATTTTTCCCTGGCCCGTGCCAGGGCCCGCAGTACAGGCGGAGAAGTTGGGCTGAGTGCGGATGCCTGCTGGTATGCGGTGGCAGCCTTGCTGGGATCAGCAAGATCCTCCCATGCTTTGCCGAGCGCCAAGTAGAAGTCCGGGAGCTTGGGGTGCTGTGCATCTATGGCGGCTTGAAGCCGGGCCACTCCTTGAGTTAGGTTGCTCTTGTTTGCGACTTGAGCAACAGCAAGGTAGAGCGAATCAATTTCCCTTGTCGGATAGTATGGGACGACTTCTCCGTGATATGCCTGCGCTTCCGTTGGGTGGCTTTCCGGAATTTGAGCGAGCAGATCACGTGCAGGGAGGCGAGCCTGTATTTTGTGATCCGTGACAACCGTATGGACTACGTCGTCGGTGCGGCGCCGGGGCATGTGGCATCTGACGCATTCGGCAGAATCTGTGTGCTTGCCTGCGCTAATCAGACGGCTGAGAAGTTCAGCGTGGCACTCGTGACACTTGGCAACGGTGGTTCTGGGTGCATGAGGGTTGTGACAGGTAAGGCATGTGAGTGCCCCATTGCTCTTCAGGAAACACTGCGACTGGCGGAGGCGGTAGGCTGAACCCGCAATCTCGAATTTATCGTCGTGGCCGGTCCCCGAGGCGTGATCGAATGACAAAACGAAATCGCCAAGGGGCTGCCCGACCACATAGGAGAATGGATCGCGATTGAAGCGGCGAACGAGGCTGGGGAGGCGCGTGCTCGTGGTTTCGAGATGGCATTGCATGCACGCCTCCATCTGGAGCGTCGGATTGAGACGAGCAGGATTGACTATTGTCTTTCGAAACTCGTCTTGACTCTTCGCTCGCACGTGGCGAACGCCCGGTCCATGACATCTCTCGCAATCGATGCCTTCAGGCATGAAACCGGCGAAGACCGGTTCGGCGTCAGCGTCTGTATGCCCAGGGGGCTTGCCAGGGGCTGCGTTGTGACAGGACATGCATTCATAGGGTATGGTTCGACGCGTTTCGGGGTGCTGGGTGTCGTATCCCGGATTCATAGCCCAATAGCCGCCGTTCTCCGAGTACCAACCCAGGGGTAGTTCGATCAATGTGCCGCGGAATGTACGGTGTAGATACGTGCGAGCATGCTCGCCCGAACCCATGACGAAATCAACCTGCAGCTCTTCGACGTTCGTCTCTTTGCCATCAAATCCGATCTGCCAGCGTCGTTGGTAATACGTGCTCCCACGCTGGATCATGGCGTAGTGTGTATCCGACGCTACGTGATAATAACGATTGCTCTTGACGTAGTCTTCTATGGTGTTGGAGGGTGTTGGACGAAAGAAAGACCTGCCCATGGGCGTTTGACGATAAGTCTCATAAATAGCAGGATGGCAGCCGCGGCATGACTTCGAATCGCCATTCGCGATCCCGGCCAGTAGCATGAATGTCAAGGCGAGGCGCACGTCAGGAGCAACGAATCGGATGAGCTTTACCGCCGGTCAGGTCCAAGACAGCGGGATTGGTTTCGGTGTTGATGATCCGTTGACCTTCTGGAAGACGCACTCGGTAATGCCCGGTAACGGTGGGGCGCAGATTGCACTCTGTCACACGGCCGCCGGACCAGGCAATGTCGACCTCCAACCCGCCGCGAGCGCGCAGCCCTTTTACTTTCCCTGCCGGCCAGGCCTTTGGAAGCGCGGGCAAGATGTTGATTTCACCTTCGTGGCTGTGAAGCAGCATTTCTGCAACTGCCGCGGCTCCGCCAAAGTTACCATCGATCTGAAAAATCCACCCATCGCCTGCCGGGTGCGTATCGAAAAGATTTGGCCCTGTACTGTGATCGAGAAGGCGGCAGAGAGATTCATGGGCCATGTCGCCGTCACAGAGTCGCGCCCAGAAATTGATCGCCCACGCACGGCTCCATCCGGTATAGGCGCCACCGGCCGCGAGACGTCTTTCCAGAGAGATGCGCGAAGCTTTCCAGAAATCGCGCATTCTGCGTGGCGTGAACTCGCTGCCGGGATAGAGCGGGTACATATGCGACATGTGGCGCTGACCGGGCGTCGACTCGTCGAAATCTTTGGACCATTCCAGAAGTTGGCCGTGTTTGCCAACCCGGTAAGGGGGAAGTTGCGCGAGTTTTGCTTCCAATATGTTTCGGAATGCCGTATCGACGGAGAGAATGCGCGATGCTTCGATGCAGTTGCCGAAGAGTTCACGGATAAGAGCGATATCCATCGTGCAGCCTGCGCTGGTCTGCGCGACGTTTCCATCCGGCGTACCGAAATCATTTTCGGTTGAAAAGGAAGGACAAGAAGTGAGACGGCCATCTTTGCCCGGAATCAGCCAATCCACGCAGAACTCGGCCGAGCCTTTCATTAGCGGGTAGGCGCGTCTTCGGAGGAACTCGGTATCTCCCGTGAAGCGGTAATGTTCGTATAGGTGGGCGCAGAGCCATGGTCCGCTCATCTGCCAATTGGCCCATGTCGGACCCCCTTGGCCGAAGTGGCCAACGGGCGCGGATTGCCGCCAGAGATCTACATTGTGATGCGATACCCAGCCGTTTGCGCCGTAATTGATCCTCGCTGTTTCACGCCCCGTTATATTGAGTCCTTCAATGAGATCGACCAACGGCTCATGGCATTCGCTCAAATTGCAGGTTTCAGCGAGCCAATAATTCATTTGAATATTGATGTTCGCCGTCCAATTGGAACTCCATGGAGGACGCACCAAATCGTTCCAAATGCCCTGTAGATTCGCGGGCTGAGACCCAGGGCGAGAACTGGCGATCAGCAGATACCGGCCGTACTGAAAATAGAGCGCTGCCAGATCGGCATCATCGGGCTTGGCTTTGAAGGCTTGCAGTCGCTCCCGAGTAGGCAATCTGGAGGCACTGCCTTGTCCGAGATCGAGAGAGACGCGGCGAAAGAGTTTCTGGTGATCGGCAACATGAGCCGTGCGGATCTGGTCGTAACCTTTCGCGGCCGCGGCGCTCAGGCGCTTGCGACATACACCGGCGATTTCTTCAGCCGTTCTGTCGGGCAGTCGATCGAAACTCCTGAAGCCGGTTGCGATTGAGACGAGCAGCGTTGCTGCATCGGCGGACTCGACCCGCAGGGTATCGCTGTCGGCCCGGACGACACCGCCTTGAGGGATCACACGCATCCAGCATTCAAAGCGCATTCCCTTGCCTTCCGCGTCATCGTAAACGATGGGATGGGGAGTTCGAAAGTAGTTCGGATCGACGTGGGACGGAGCTTTTCCGCTCAGGCGAATTGTGCTCTCTGAGGCACTCGTCGTGGCGTGAAGCAGGCTGTCTAGCGAAGCCGCGAACGTGAGCGCCCCAGGTGTCGAGCAGGAGAGTCGGACCGCGATGATCTGATCCGGAGCGGAAGACAGGATCTCGCGAGTGAATATCCCGCTAGAGGAATGATAGCTGACTGAAGCAACAGCTGTATCGAGATTTAGCTCCCTGTTGTACCCCGTTATGTTCCCGGTTGTGGGGAATCTGATGGTCAGATTCGCTGCCGGCTGGTAAGACTGGTTGTACGGACCCTGCATTGCCTTGCAGACGTTATCGGCTTCCCTATACTTCTCTTCCTCGATTACCAGGCGGCGAACTTCCGGTAAGTGTTGTTTGGCGTCCGGATTGTTCCACTCCGTCGGTGACCCGGACCAGAGAGTATCCTCGTTGAGTTGCAAGCGCTCGGCTTCTATTCCTCCAAAGACCATTGCGCCAAGGCGTCCATTGCCGACGGGCAGGGCGTCCGTCCAGATCGCCGCTGGCTCACGATACCAGAGCCTCAAGCCGTCGGCCGTAGCGGCCTTAGCATGGCTAGCGGCACTGACGGCCAGTGGAACTGCCGCGAGGAATTCACGACGTGTAATGCTCATTCAGAACTTTATATGAACTCCAAGCCGGAAATATCTCTCGTCAATCGTACGGCTGCTGGGATTCACCGACGTGATCTGTGCAAACCCGTTTAAACTCTTCACGCTGCCATCCGGGTTCAATTGCAAAGTCGAAACATTGGCTCCCGGGTTGGAGAAATGCGGTGTATTACTTGCATTGAGCGCTTCGCCACGGATCTGCATGCTGAATCTCTCTCTGATTTTGAAGTCACGGAACACGCTCATGTCGAGATTGGTAACGCCTGGCCCGCGAATTGCGTTAAAGCCGGCAGTGCCGAAGCGCGCGGTGGTGACGGGTGCGTATGCCAGGGGGTCGAACCATGGTCCCGTGCTGCCCACTCCTCCAAGCGTGACGACATTCTGCTTGATCTGATCCGCCCGCTGGCTGCTGCCCGGCGCGTTGAGGGACGTGCCTGAGGAAGACACGTTGAACGGTGAACCCGAATAGTGAGTGAAAATTGCGTTCAGTTGCCAGCCTCCGACGATGGATCCGAGCAATCCGCCGTTACTTAGCAGCATTTTACCTTTGCCGATTGGCAGTTCGTAAAGGGAACTCACTCGAAAATTGTCCGGCCGGTCCGCACTAGCCAGAGAACGATTCAGACGTGTGTACTGCGGAATCGGGATCGCGGGACCGCCATCTCCGGAATCGTCGCAACAAGTGTACATCCACTTTTCGCGAGTATAGGCGAGTTGAAATTGGAAACCGTTCGCGAATCTATGTTCGAGCGAGCCCTGGAATGAATTGTAGTGCTGAGTCTCGAAAGGCAAAACGACTGTTACGGCGCCCGAGGTGCCGTTCAGTTGGTAATAAGGCTGGCTGGCCGCGCCCCCGCCAATCTGCCCGTAATTCACGTTATACCGGGTGTGCTGATGGATGGTCAGAGAACCGACATAAGCCGCTTGCGCGACCCAACCCCTTCCGATCTCCTTTTGCAGGGTGAAGTTCATCGATTCGGTGTATCCGCGAGTGAAGTCCTTTGGCAGTGTTGTGAATGTCGCCCCGGAAGGGAGAGGGATCACTCCCTTGCTGATGTCGGGCGTCTGCAGCACCGGGATACCGGCGCTTAACGGCCCGAATGGCGTATAGGAATTCAAGCCGGACCCGTTGTACGTGAGGGTATTCGGATAGTTCAAGATACCGTCGCGAGCCATGTTGATCTGCTCAGGGTTAAGCGAGTAGCCAGCCCGGATCACGAATGTCTCGCTCGGTCTATAAGCAAAACCGATTCGCGGCGAGAAGAGAGTCTTTTGCACGTTTACGCCGCAATCTGTGGGCGTTGAGCCCAAACCGCAGATCAGGTATTGATTGGTCGCAAGATCATAACGTTCAATGCCACGATCCGCGCGAGTCGGCACTGGGTAGTACTCCCAGCCCGTTCCATAAGAGACCGTCAACTTGCGATTAACCTGCCATTGATCGCGAACGTAAAGGCTGTACTGCCACGTGCGAAGGGTGATGGTCGGCGTGAGTAGCGCGCTGTTCGCTACCGCGTTCGGAAGGCCCAACAAAAAGTCCGCGTAACTGTTGAATTGATTGGACGAGGGGCCGCCATTGAGGGATGTCACGCCGCCGCTGAAGCTGAAGCTGGTCGGGGTTACCTCAAAGTGGTTCATGTGCTGCTGACTGATATCGACTCCGAACCGGACGTTGTGCGCGCCCTTGATCTTGGAGGCGTTGACGGTGTATTGAAAAACGGGATCGTTGTATTCAAGTGGAGGGTAAGAGTATCCATAACCCGAATAATTACTAACATTGAATTGAGGGAGGCCGCCGGCGTGCGGGAGAGTGCCGAGGTTCGTACCCGGGATGCCAAGAACGTCGGAACCGTATTTTACGTCCGTCAACGGAGGCGAGAGTAACTGGTGGAGGCGGGTAATGCCAAAAATGCCGTCCACCACGAAAGTGGGGCTTACGAGGTAATTAACTTGTATGGAATCGCTGGTCGCGTTCCCGGTCTGGATGTGGTTGTTACTGCCGCCGAGCGTGTCGCCGAAAACGGTCGCCGTCACGTCATTGTAGGGTTGCCAGCCGAGATGTCCGGCAAACCTGAGTTTTGATGTAGCGTTGAAGTCGATTTTAGCGTCAATTTTTTGCAAATCATAAGAATTCGGAGTATTGACGAAGTAGTTATTGGCGAGCAGATTCGGGACGTTCGGCTGCGGCACAAGAGCTACTAGTTTTGCGGAGATGGGGCTGATACGGTTCGGAGGAATGATGTTGCCTGCGAAAGGCGTGCGCCCGGTGCCGTCCGGATTACCGGTACTGGGATCATAAATGGGCGTTGGCGAAGCGGACATGTTACCGGTGCGAATATCGTTTGTGGGTACAGTGGCGAATGTCGGGTTACTGCCGGTGCGCAGAAAGTCACCTTCATAGCTCCCGAAGTAGAAAAGCTTGTCCTTCAAAAGCGGACCACCGACGGTGCCGCCTAAATCGTTATCCACCAGCTTTGGTAGTCTCTGGTTCGCGGGTTGGAAGAACGGCCGCGCCTTCAGTCCGCTCGTTTCGTTGTACTCAAAAAGTGAGCCATGGATGGCATTGGTTCCGCTCTTCATCTGAACGTTAATGGAAGCTCCGTTGGCCATGCCCTGTTCCGCATCGGCACTGCCTGTTACTACGCTAACGGTCTGGATTGCATCGATTGAGGGCACCGATGACGTGAAGAATTGAACCCACGGATTGGTGACGCTGACGCCATCTACGCGAACACTGGTGCCGCTTCGGCTGGTTCCGTTGGCACTAAGTTGCATCGACCGCCCTGGGTTGTTAGTCCCGCCGGTACTCGCTACTGGCGGCGCAAAGCCGGGAATAAGGGCCAGCACACCCTGGTAAGTTCGGGTCGGCTGAGGAAGGTCTACGATCGATTTCGTGGCGAACTCCGCATGAACATCCGCACGATCCGTTTGGAGTTCGGCCGATTGCGCTGTGATTAGGACCTCCTGGGTCTGCGCGCCGATTTCGAGCGCTGCATCGACGCGAACGACGGTGTTCAGCCGCACCAGCGCATTCTGGGTAACGAACGTGCGAAAGCCGATCTTTGAAATCGATACCGTGTACGTACCGGCCACTACAGTCGAGAGCGTGTACCCGCCCGCCTCATTAGTCGTTGCTTCACGAGTTTCATTGGTTTCCTTTTGCGTCACTTTGACTTCCGCTCCCTGGATCGCCGCGCCGCTGGAATCCGTTACACTTCCGACGATCGAGCCGTAGAGAACCTGGGCTTTGCCGGTTTGCTGGGTGGCAGCAATCAAGAACATCGTGAGCAGCAGGCCGGCAGACAGCTTGCGATGGAATCTTAGAACTCGATTCTCTTTCATAGACCCTCTTGGCGCTTCGCGGTTTCTCGACGAGAGAATTTAGCTGGCGCTGGAAGACGTATATCATGGTGGTCGCAACCGTGCAACCGGTCGCGCTCATCCCTCTGTTTTCCCAAAGTCCCGCGGAAGGCGAACTTTTTCGAGAACAAGTCCGTACTGCGCCTTCGACGCGCGCGCGGGTTGCCGAGTTCGATCCGGATCGTGCCATTGATCGTCAACGTCGAACGGCTGACGGGACAAAAAGTCCGTGAGCGTGGGCGAGTTCGCACGGGCTCATTTGGATGTCTCATTGGATCAACTGGACCCAAAGGTGAACAGACAGGAATCGATCTGAACGGCCAGTTCCGGTCCAGCGCCAATGCAGGCGACGGTCGGGAGAGTCGAGCAGGTGGTGAAGCAAACGCGGGAGCGGTTTACGGCAGGAACACGAAGTTGAACATAACGTTGTGAGCATGTTCGAACTGCAGACGGAGATCATCCGCAAAGGAAAAGCGAGCACGCCCGCCGAGTTCGGCAAGATGGTGAAAAGTGCGGGAAGCCGAGAACCAGATCGTGACGTACTATGCAGTGTGGCGAGAGACCGGCGGATTCGGCTCTGCTGGTTGAAGCCGTCGAACTGCAGCGGCAACGGCGGCGGGGCTGAGTATCTTAATTAAGATAGGGTTAGGATAGGGGCGAAGAGCCATGGATCGTCCTCCCGGTCTAGTCGCGAGTAATCCCGTTCCGCGGTTCAAGTCGCGCCTGAGGGCGATTCTCTTCATCGCCCTTCTGATCCCACCCGAGCGTACCGGACGCTCCCAGGTAACGCCCCAAGCCCTCACCGAACCTGTCGATAAAGGTTACATCACAGCGATTGCCGGCGTACCACAGGCGAGGGTAGATCCTCGGCCAATCAGGATTCCCGTCATCGATCGGGCAGACAACCGATTCGCACGCCTCTCCACGACCGACGGGCTTTCGCAAAGAAGAGTTTCCCAGATTGTACAGGACGATCAGGGCTTTATGTGGTTTGGCACGCAGTATGGGCTGAACCGATACGACGGCTACAACTTCAAGGTGTTTGTTCCCGATCCAGGAAATCCCAACAGTCTCAGCGGCGTGTTCATTAGCGCCCTCTTCAAGGATCGCGGTGGCGCACTTTGGGTCGGATGCGATCAGTTCCTGAATAAATTCGAACCAGCGACTGAGACGTTTACACGTTATCCCGTCCCGGGTGTCAACCACGTTAGTCAGGACACGGCCGGAACGTTGTGGTTAGCGACCGGCACTGGCTTGTACAGATTAGATCCGGCGACCGGACAAATCCGTCAATATTCTCTCGACCCGAAAGATCCTTCGAGCCTGAGTAGCAACGATGTCAGATCGAGTGGTGAAGACAAAGCGGGCGCGTTCTGGGTTTCGAACAGCAAAGGCCTGGATAAATTCGATCGCAGAACCGGGAAGGTGACGCTGCATGTTCCGTTGCATGAACCTTCGCGCGAGTTGTCATTTTACGAGGATCGCTTCGGCGTATTCTGGATCATCCACGCCTCCGGCAATGGGTTAGCCGTGTTTGACCGGAAGACGAACACTCTGACTCATTATTCGTTTCACGAGCAGGAACCGCCCAGCAGCGCTCTGACCGGCGTAATGGCTATGCTTGAAGACCAGACGGGCGTTCTGTGGGTTGCAACGCAGGGATCTGGCTTGCTGAAATTCGACAGGGACCACAGGAGATTCATCCGTTACCGCAATGATCTGTCCGATCCAGAGAGCCTGGCCCAGGACAGGGTGATCAGCCTGTTCGCGGATCGGGAAGGGAATATCTGGGCCGGCCTGGATGGAACGGGCCCAACCCGCTTTGCCACGAAGCCTCCGCTGTTTGAGAAAATCCCTCACGATTTCAGGATTCCGAACCATAAGGGTGAAAGCTATGTGCAGGGAATATACGAAGATTCTCTGGGCGTGCTGTGGATGGGTACGAGCGAAGGGCTCAATCGTATTGGCCGCCACGCCGGCCGCTACACGTCTCATACGATCGCGCCCATACCCGGCGTTGTTATCGACGCGATCACGATTCACGGAGACCGCTTAGGCAACATCTGGGTTGGGACGTACGATCAGGGGCTCCTCCGCTTCGACCGGCGGACGAGGCAGTTCAGGACTTACCGGCACAATCCAACTGATCCGTACAGTTTGAGCAACGACATTGTCTCGCGTCTGCTCGTTGACCGTAACGGGACACTCTGGGCCGCCACCTGGGACGGTCTGAATCGTTTCGATGGGGCGACTGGGCGCTTCACGTCGTATAAGCCGGATCCCCAAAATAAGACCCTGTATTACCTGGAACTGGTCGAGGACAGAGAGGGGGTACTGTGGCTCGGCACCCACTCCTCAGGTCTGCATCGCTTCGATCCAGCGACGGGTCAGTTCGCTATTTACCAACACGACATTAACCGTCCGGGGACGTTGAGCGACAACCGGGTGAACGCGGTGCACTTTGATCGGTCGGGTACGATGTGGCTCGGCACCCAAAACGGGTTGGACAAGTTCGACCGTAAGACGGGTACATTCACCGTCTATACGCGGCGGGATGGTCTCCCTGGCAATGCAGTGGGCTGTATCCTTGAAGATGACCATCGCAACCTTTGGATGAGCACCAATAATGGGGTAGCCAGATTCGATCCGCAGAGCAGGACGGTCAGGAGTTACTCGATTGTCGACGGACTTCCGGGCCGTGATTTGACCGGCTGGGGCACGTGCTTCAAAAATCAAAGTGGAGAGATGTTCTTCGGGGGCTTTAGCGGAGCCACGAACTTCCACCCGGACAGGATCGTGGACACTTCGTACACACCACCCGTGGTTCTCACGGAATTCCGGTTGTCGGGCAGGCCGGTTGAGATCGGAGGCGCTTCGCCTCTGAGCAAATCGATTTCCTATACGACTCGGTTGACGCTCTCTCATGGGCAACGTAATTTCTCATTGGAATTCTCCGCTCTCAGCTATTTCAGCCCTGCCACCAACCGGTATCGCTACAAGCTTGAAGGATTGGACGAGAAATGGCACGAAGTCGGAAGCGACGAGCGTCTGGCTACTTACACGACCCTGCCGGCAGGTCCTTACACTTTCCGCGTACAGGGTGCGACTAGCCGGGGCGTCTGGACCGAGCCCGGCGCGTCGGTACGTATCGAAATCCTGCCTCCATTATGGGGAACGTGGTGGTTCCGGTCGGCCTGTGGGATCTTCGTGCTGGTTTCGTTATGGTTCGGACACTATCTCCGCCTCAAGCAGATCGCACGGCAATTCAACGTGCGATTGGAAGAACGGCTCGCCGAGCGGACTCGCATCGCACGCGAACTGCACGACACCCTGCTGCAGTGTTTCCACGGGTCGCTGTTCCTATTTCAGGCGGCTCGCAACATGCTTCCCCGGCGACCCGAAGTGGCAATGGGAGCTCTCGATGGCGCGATTACTAGGGCGGAGCAGGCTATTGCCGAGGGCCGGGATGCGATTCAGGACTTGCGTTCCGAGCCGTGGGCTTCCAGCGATCTCGAGCACCTCCTGATGGCGATGGGTCAAGAACTGGAGGGCTCTCAGGATGCAAACCACGATTCGGCTAGCTTCAGCCTGACAGTAGAAGGGAAGCGGCAAGCCTTGTCTCCGATCCTTCAGGACGAAGTCTACCGGATTGCCCGTGAGTTATTACGAAACGCGTTCCAGCACGCACAGGCACGTCAGATCGAAGCCGATATCCGGTACGACCACGCGCAACTTCGCTTGCGTATCCGGGATGATGGAAAGGGCATGGACCCGAAGGTCTTGCAGGAAGGCAGGCGCGCTGGACACTGGGGGTTGCCCGGGATCCGTGAACGTGCGATACGAATAGGAGCACGTTTGGATTTCTGGAGCGAACCCGGAGCGGGCACAGAAGCCGAGCTCACGGTTCCCGCCTCTGTTGCTTACGGAACATCCCATACTGGTCCTGGATTCAGGCTATTCCGTAAGAAGGCGGCGAAGGCATGAGCTGCGATTCCAGCCCCATTCGCATCCTCACCGTTGACGACCATGCGCTTCTCCGCGAGGGGGATCGCAGCGCTGGTCAGCGCTGAATCCGACATGAAATTGGTCGGCCGAACCTGCAACGGACAGGAAGCTATCGAAAGGTTCCGATCGAACCGGCGGATGTAACGCTGATGGATCTGCAGATGCCGGCTCTGAACGGCATCGAGGCAATCATCAGCATTCGAACCGAATTCCCCAATGCCCGAATCATTGTCCTGACGACGTACACAGCCGACGTCCAGCTGCTGCGCGTTCTTAAAGCTGGTGCACGGGCCTATCTATTGAAAGGTGAGGGTGCAAGAGACCTCCTCGATACCATCCGTGCTGTCCGTGCCGGCCAGAAGCGCATCCCCCCGGAGGTCGCCGCCCAGTTGGCTGACCATGTCGCGGAGGACGACCTGACCTCGCGCGAGCTCGATGTGCTCCGGCTGATCGCGACAGGGAACGCGAACAAGGAGATCGCCTGTCAGCTTTCAATTGCAGAGGAGACAGTGAAGAGCCACGTCACGAACATACTTGCCGAGCGCATCAAGATCGAAGCGATCTCTCTCGACTCCACTTCGGTGAAGGTTCATCCGGATGAAACAGGTGCTTTAAAAAAAAACGGACCACAGGCCATCGGAAACTCCCGCGGCGGATGGAACACAAAGGTTCATATGGTTGCCGCGGATGCTCGAACGGCTTTAGTTTTTGCACTGTCTGCCGGTCACGACCACGATGCACCCCACGGGCTGGCCTTGCTCGAAGAGTTAGGCCCCATGCCGGAGGGCCTTCCGCTGCTGATGGATCGCGCTTATGAAGGCAATGAAACCCGGCAACTGGTCCTCGATCTGGGCATGATTCCGGTGGTTCCGCCGAAGTCCAACCGACTGCACTCGTGGGGCTATGATCACGCGCTTTACAAAAAACGCAACGAGATCGAGCGATTGTTCCGCAGGCTCAAAGGTTTCCGCCGCATCTTCTCACGCTTTGAAAAACTCGATGTCCTCTTCCTGGCGTTCCTCTGCTTCGTGCTCATCGTCGAAGCCCTGCGACTAAGTGTGAACACGCCCTAATTAGACTTTGAGAGAGTCTATCGAACCCGCCTCAGCACAATCGGCAAGTCGATTCAATTCGCCAGCCAATGACTTCCAAGCGTCTTTCCCGAATGCCCCTATGAGCCTATCCTGGATACTGTCCCATCTCCTGCCTGCTTTGGCAAGCACGTGATTTCCCTTACGGGTCACGTTCGCCGCACGCGATCGCGCGTCCGTTCCCGCCGTTACGTCGATCCAGCCATCGCGAATCATCGGAGCAATGGCTCGATATAAAGAGGTGCGATCCATCTCCAGTTCCTCGGCAACACGGGATAGAGGCTCCCCGGCGCGACGTATGATGCATCGCATAACAGCAAGCTGGGTGATGTTGATCCCCGATCCTTCCAGCGCTTCATCGTAGGCGCGACCGAGAATCCGTGAAAGCTTCTTCACGGTCGTGCAGGCGCAGGGTGTAGAGCTGGGCAAATTTGATGTGTACACATCATTATGATACAATCGTTTCTTACTGAATGCGATAGACCGGAGAAGCAGAGAGTGGGGAAAAGTTTCAGACAGGCTCGGCTGCATTACGCATGGATCGTAGCGGGAGTAACATTTCTCGTTCTGTTGGTCACAGCAGGCATCCGCGCAACTCCCGGTGTCTTGATGGTGCCCCTGGAAGCGGAGTTCGGCTGGACGAGTGCCGCAATTTCGGCTGCCATTGCTATCAATCTGGCTCTCTTCGGACTCATCGGACCGTTTGCGGCCTCTCTGATGGACCGCTGGGGATTGCGGCGCCTTGTACTTTGTGCGCTCTTGCTCCTGGCGGCTTCCGTTGGCCTCACAACGGTTATGAAATCGCAGTGGCAACTTGTCCTCCTCTGGGGTGTGTGCGTTGGATCGGGTACGGGAGTTACCGCACTTGTCCTTGCAGCCGTAGTTGCAAATCGATGGTTCGATAAACACCGGGGGCTTGTTCTGGGCGGGCTGACTGCCGCCAACGCTACTGGACAACTCCTTTTTCTGCCTCTCCTTGCCCGGTTGCTGGAGCACTTCGGCTGGCGGAGTGTCTCGCTGGTCGTTGCTGGCTCAGCCGCGGTCGTTTTCATCTTTGTGTTCGCGCTCATGCGGGATCGTCCTTCCGAAATGACCCTTGAGCCATATGGGCGGATCGATGAGGGCGGATCGGTCGAGGTACATGGAGGGCCATCGTTACGCCCCATCGAAGGTCTGCGCCACGCCATGCGTTCGCCCGCTTTCTGGGTATTGGCAGGCAGCTTCTTTGTTTGTGGTGCGAGTACGAATGGCCTGATCGGCACCCATCTGATCCCGGCATGTCATGACTACGGAATTCCTGAAGTGCGGGCGGCCGGGTTGTTGGCGCTTATGGGGATCTTCGATATTGCAGGTACGACCGCTTCGGGATGGCTGAGTGACCGTGTGCCGAGCCGATATCTGCTCTTCAGCTATTATTTGCTACGGGGGCTGTCGCTGCTCTCCCTTCCGCACACATTGGCTCACAGCCAGTCACACCTCAGCTGGTTTGCAGTCTTCTACGGCCTGGATTGGGTCGCGACCGTTCCGCCGACAGTTCGGCTTACGTCCGACTGTTTCGGCCGCGCGAATGCCGGTGTGATCTATGGATGGATCGGCGCCGCGCATCAGCTTGGCGCTGCTCTTGCTGCGGTCGGAGCAGGCTTTATCCGCACCCATGCGGGTGATTACCGCGATGCATTCTGGATCTCCGGCACAGTTTGTTTCCTTACCGGTGTTGCCTTTCTATTTACGGCGGGACCTCTCAGCGTTCGCCTGCCGCTGCCCCTTTCAGTCTCTCTCGCGCCAGCCCAGGAAACTCAAGGTTAGACAGGACGACAATGCAGTTCCAACTGAAATCGATAAAAGATCGAGCAAGCCGCCGTTCGATCCTCAAGCTCTTGCTCATCTCGATACCCGTGGCTCTGACTAGAAACGCCATGGCTCTATTGCGGCCAATGGCGCGTACTGCCAAACCTTTATTGCTCTCTCAAAACAAAGCCTTGCAACAAGGAGAACCTATGCCCCTAGTCCGAATCGACCTCATGGAAGGCAAACTGCCTGAGTACCGAGCTATTATCGGGCAAGTCGTTTACGACGAGCTGATCGCTGTGTTCGGCGTGCCAAAGAATGATCGCTTCCAGGTCATCACGGAGCATCCAGCGCAAGATTTCATTTTTGATCCCAGCTACTTGGGCATTCAGAGATCGAAAGATTGCGTGTTTATCCAGGTCACGCTCAATGCTGGGCGAACCGTGGACCAGAAACGTGCCTTTTATAAAGCAATTGCAGACGGACTGCACGAGCGTCTCAGGCTACGCCGGGAGGACGTGTTCATTGGTCTGGTGGAAGTCAGCAAAGAGAACTGGTCGTTTGGTAACGGTGAGGCGCAGTACGCGAAATAGGTTCACAGAGCAGGAGACTCTAGGGCCGGATGGAAGACACGCACTTGACTCAGAACAATTCACCGGCGACGGGGCCGTTGGTCGCGAAAACATCGGACGGGTTGAACCTGTCCCTGCAAACGTATGGTGACGTTGGAAACGAAGAAATTCTCTTCATTCATGGCTTTGGACAGAGTCGTCTCTCCTGGTCGAAGCAGACCTCCAGCTCTCTGACTGAGCACTGCCGTGTCGTAACCCTTGATCTGCGAGGCCACGAAAATTCAGACAAGCCAGATCATGCGGCTGCCTATGTGAGCGGTGAACAATGGGCGGATGATCTACACGCGGTGATGGAGACCGCGGGCTTGTGGCGCCCCACGCTCGTTGGCTGGTCCCTGGGCGGATTCATTATTGGGCTTTACCTGGCGAAATACGGGCGGGAGCGTACTGCGGGGATCAATCTGGTGGAGACCGTCAAAGTTTTCTCAACAGAGTTAGAGCTTTTTACGCAGACGTTTCGAGGGCTCTTGCCTCGGCTGGCCTCTCCCGATCTATCAGAGCGAGCCACAGCAACTGCGAAGTTTCTGGCTTCTTGTTTCGCTACGAAGCCGGAAGCAGGAGCTTTCGAACAGATGCTTGTCGTTGCCGGCATGATGCCGCTGGTCGTGACCCAAGGGGTCTTGAACATCTCGGGAACAGGTTTGGATGAGGCGTTCGCGAAATCAGGACCGATGCTCGTCACGTATGGCGCAAAGGACCTGCTCACGCAGCCCACCATGTCCACGCGCATGCAAGCGTTAAACCAGGAAGCGCAAATCTCGTTCTATCCGGAGTCTGGGCATGCTCCTTCTACAACGAACCAGACCGCTTCAACCGCGAGTTGTCCGCGTTTATCAGTAACGTCTTGGGTTGTCCACGTCCATCGCGGCGGAGACGGGCGAGTCGCTCACAACGCGCAAAGGCGAGTAGACTCGGCAGGAAATCATTCGTAAAACGGCGGAAATCGAAAACCGGAGCGGACAAGTTATGAGTACTCAAGAAGTTCCTTTGAAGCGCGCTTTTAGCGAGCGGGCGAAGGCGAACGACGAGCCCGTCGGGCGTCCGATCGGATTTGAGGCAAAAGGCATTGCTGACGGACGGGCCACGGTCGTGTTGGCAGCCGGACCGCAGCACGCGAAACCCTATGGGGGCGTTGCACGGCGGGATTCTTTGCGACATTGCCGACGCCGCGATGGGGATGCCATTTGCAAGCACCCTCACACCGGAGGAATCTTTCACTACGGTAGAACTGAAGATCAATTTCTTTCGCCCTATTTGGCAGGCAGAACTCAAAGTGGAAGGAACCGTCGTGCAGCGGGGCTGATGCGACTAAACGGTTTCTTCTGTCATCTGATTAGGTGGTAGGGGGTTGGTCTATGGCAGGCGCCAAAGCATTACCCAACCTACAAGCGCTTTCGAGATCCCCATCCCTCGCGCAGACCCTGCCCAGCGAGGCTGTCCTCGATGCTCTGATGATGATACTCATCGGCGCATCCCTGAACGAAGTTCTGACGAGTGTCACCCGCCTGATCGAAGCCCACAGTGAGGGAATGTTGTGCTCGATTTTCCTGCTAGATGAAGACGGGTTGCACCTGCAATATGGCGCCGCCGCAAATCTGCCCGAAGCCTATCGGGCGGCAACTGATGGAGTGTGCATTGGTCCGAATGTCGGATCGTGCGGCGCAGCCGCTTACCTTCGGCAGCCAGTCTTCGTCTCCGACATCCTTTCTCACCCGAATTTTGCCGGCGTGAGAAGCGTTGTTCTGCAGAGTGGGCTGCGGGCCGCCTGGTCGACCCCCATCATGTCGCAGGATGGCAAAGTGCTGGGTACCTTTTGCATGTACTACCGCGAAGTTCAACATCCGGGGACGGACGACATTCAGTTAATCGATTACGCCAGTCGGATTGCCGGAATCGCCATTGAGCGCGAACGATCACGGTCGGCCCTGACGGTGGCATTCGAAAAGATCAAGCAGTCCGAAGCTGAACTTCGAACAATCATTGATGTAATACCTCAGATCATCATCGCGATTGGGGCCGACGGACAATATCTCTACGCGAATCAGGCTCTACTGGAGTACACCGGCCTGACAAAAGAAGAAGTGAGGTCGGGAAGCTTTCGTGCGGTCTTTCATCCGGGGGATTCCGAGAGACTGCAAGACGAACGCGACGCCGCGATCTCGCGAGGGGTCCCATTCGAGTACGAACGACGAGTGCGCCACAGAGATGGTCAGTATCGTTGGCTCCTGGTCCAATACAGCCCGCTGCTAGACGAACGAGGAGAGGTCATCCGCTGGTATGCGACCGGTACCGACATCGAGGATCGCAAGCAGGCCGAAGAGAGAATGCGCAACGAAAACATCGCTCTGCGCGAAGAGATCGAGCGTTTTTCGATGTACGAATCAATCGTTGGATCGTCGGAGGCGCTCTACGGGGCACTTTCGCAAATCAGCAAAGTGGCCCCCACCGATTCCACGGTGCTGATTTCTGGTGAGACCGGAACGGGAAAGGAATTGATTGCCAGTGCCATCCACAAACGATCTAAGCGATCAGCCAAGGCATTCATCCGGGTCAATTGTGCGGCAATTCCACCTTCGTTGATTGCTTCCGAACTCTTCGGCCACGAGAAAGGTGCCTTTACCGGGGCGATTCAAAGACGCGCTGGTCGGTTCGAATCCGCCGATGGTGGAACGATTTTTCTGGACGAGATCGGCGAACTCGCGCCCGAGGTGCAGATTGCTCTACTGCGAGTGCTCCAGGAACGGGAATTCGAGCGGGTCGGGAGCAGCCAGCCGCTTTCCATCGACGTGCGAGTGCTTGCCGCAACGAACCGCGACTTAGAAGCTGCCGTTGCTGCCGGTACGTTCCGCCAGGATCTTTTTTATCGGCTTAACGTTTTCCCCATACGTGTTCCATCCCTGCGCGAGAGGAAGGATGACATTCCTCTGCTGGTGGAGTATCTGGTCG
>JAOAPQ010000179.1 GCA_025462965.1 Bryobacterales bacterium | reverse complement strand
GCTTCTTCACGGGCAGGCCACACAAGACAAATGGCCTTGACGAAAACCCGAGGTTCTGTCGCGCGCTTTCACGCTTCAGCCGGACGCATTCGATGGACTCGACCTTGCGCAGTCGCCTTTTCGATATGACGAATTCCGGGCAGGTTTGCCTCAACACTGAATCAGCGGTTTTGAATGTGTTGCTTCCCCACAAAGGCTGACTTGCAGTCAAAGCACACCTCCGAAAACGCCCCGAGCCCCGACAGAAATAGGCCTTGAGAAAGCGTGGACGGGCGTCCGTCTTGCGGCCCGCCTTCGTCCCTCATCTCCGCTGAACTTACTTGGGAGGTGGAATCGAAACAGCGAATCAGGGTTCTGCAGTCCGTGGCCTTGACACCGGATCAGCGAATCGAACCCACGAAGGAGTGTAACGATTTTTGTACCGGTTGAGCGCAAAACTTCACTTTGCGGTTCAGCCGATTTCCTCAGTAAAATAAGCGTTTTGACGCCTCTCGAGGCACCTGAATTAGATTTGTAATCAGGTGCTTTGCGGCCGCCTGTGGATATTCCATTTACATTCCAATAAGGACCGGGACGACGTTTTTCGTGGCTATTTGAGCTGTCTTCTGAGCCTGCCGAATCCTGTAAGTGCCTGTTGATGCAACAGACACTCAGCCTTCCAAGCTGTTGGTTGCGAGTTCGATTCTCGTCTCCCGCTCCACGAAATCAACGAGTGACGATTGACTCGTGGTTTTGTCATTCCACATCACTCCGATCAGCTCGCGACTTCCGAACGCGGACGAAGCCGCTTCAGCTTCAACCTAAATTCGCCGGCAAATCCCCGCGGAATCATAATTGCAACTCCCTGGATGGAGGAAGTTAGATATGAAGCGTTCCATCGTCATTTCGTTACTTGCGGTGTCCAGTTTATTTGGATTTGAGCAGGTCCGACCGCAACCAGCCGTATATCACGGCGGCAAGGCACGGCTTGAGAGAACGGCAACCCGCAGAGTCGTGGTACGTCGCCGTTCCAAGAAGAAATCGGCTGTCATTATAGGTGGCAGCGCGGCAGGCGGAGCGGCTATCGGAGCACTGGCGGGCGGTGGCAAAGGAGCAGCGATCGGAGCGCTTGTCGGCGGCGGTGGCGGCTTGGCTTACGACCGCGCAACGCACAAGAAGACCGTTGTAGTCCACTGAGTTTCGGGAAGCGGAGATCGGCGACCCCGGGGTACCCTGAATCATGCGGGTCGCGATCGGTCATCGGAAGACTAGGCGGGAGGCGATTGAGATTGTCGATCAGTCCTTTGACGATCTGTTCAGGGGCCTTCCCATCGCGCTCCTGCAGATCACAGAACAGCACAGGAGTTGGAACGGTTCCGTAATGACGTTCGGGCTTACCGCGAAGATCGGGTTCCTTCAGAACCCGATTCGGGGGACAGTGGAGGTTACGGACCGGGAGATTACAATTGACGCTGATCTCGGGCTGCTGGAAAAGCTGATCTCGCAGGGGAAGTTCAAAACTGCCATTCAGGGAACCTTTCAGAAGTTACTGCCCGGTTGAAAGGGTGTGACGTGCTCGTCGTGGCGCCGCAAAAACCGGAGCGAATAAATCAGTGAACGACCGGTCTCGCCGTACGCTGCCCGCTGTACTGGCGTGCCGGCGCGTGATTGAGGGTAAGCGTCGAAAGTTTATAAGTGGATACATCAGGGCCGCGGCCGGCGCGCTTCCCGGTCCGCCAGCCCCAACACGGCGGCCCCGATCCGCCCTATAGAACCTGCCCTGACAGCTTCGGCACCTATGCGCATGGAGCCCGATTGCGGCACGTATGCGATCGGAGAAGCCCGCTACTTTCGAGCGCCGGAGGTCCTTCGACCCACATCGCGGGCACGATTGCCCTGAGATATCAAACAGTGCGCGCAAGGGTACAAACCAAAGGATCAGTCCGAGAAGCAAACAGCCCGCGAAAGCAAATTCCGTGCTCAACATGTCCTAATTATCGTTCCCGATTATCGGAAACAGCTGCCCTGGCCACTCGGCCATGTCGATTCGTACTGGTACCAACACGCGCTCGATGTGCGACGCCCTCCATACGAAGGGATGACGGATGCTAAAGAGGCGATTAATGTGAGGTAACGCACGATTTCGGCTGCCCTGCAAAGATGAAGCCGGCATTTCGCCGTCCCAAGTTTTTCAGCCAACTTCGCCAATACATCTTCCGGTCGGAAAAGTACCAAAGAATCGCGCAGCATGGGCGCTTCTGCCTTATACTTCTTTCGTTGTGACTACGTCGTTGTTTTCCTTCCAGGAGTCTCCCGGCCGGTTTGCATTTGCGGGAATGGGGCACCAGGTTCCTTGGTATCCGGTGCTTGTTGCTGTTCACAGACTCAAGAAATGAGGGACTGAAAATGCTCGGGCGTGTATTCGCGCGTTTGTTCGGCGGATTGCTATGGTGGTCGTGGCGGTCGCGGTATCATCGCTGAGTGTCGCTGGATGCGCGGGCTCGCGAGTTGATTTTCGAGCACTGGCCGCGCCTGCATGAGACGATGAGTAGCAGGTGAGGTGGGTTGATGCCGCTCCTACGATTCTCGCTGCTCCTGCTGCTCCTAACCCCCGCGTCGCTTGCGCAGCGCTCGAAATACACTAGTCCCGCCGCCGAAACTTCTGTCGCCATCCGCGGCAAGAAAATCACCGTGGAGTACTATTCGCCCTCCATGCACGGCCGCAAAGTGATGGGTGGACTTGTCCCTTACGGACAGGTGTGGTGTACAGGCGCGAACTGGGCGACCAAGCTTACGACGGAGGCCGATCTCGAAATCGGCGGTTTGAAGCTGCCCACAGGAAGCTACAGCATATGGACCGTGCCGAACGAGAGGGAGTGGACGCTCATCATCAATCGCGAAACTGGACAGTTTCATCTGAATTACGATCCCAGCCGCGATCTCGGGCGGACCAGGATGACGCTCGCGAGCGTGCCAGGGCCCATAGAAGCGTTTCGCATTGAGTTGAGACGCGCAGCGGCCAACACGGGGAAACTGGTTCTCATGTGGGAGAATACCGAGGCTTTCGTGGACTTCGCGCTCCACTAGCGCACGTAGCGCCTCTCTCGAACGTCCATTCCACAACCCGCCCTTACCAGGCTTTCAGACAATCTTCAGATTAAAAACAGGAGTGTCACGCGCGGTTCATAAGGCGTTCACGCCCGTTCTCTAACCTTGAGGTTTCCGGCAAAAACATGCTGGTGACCTCAATGAATAAATCACTCGTACTGTCGATCCTCGGCACGGCGTTCTTCGCCGGTTCCGCGTTCTCTCAAGCAAAAAACGTAATCCTCTTCATAGGCGATGGCGCCGGTCTATCCAGCCTCAATGCAGCCAGCATCTACGGCTACGGCAAGCCCCAAGCGCTCTACGTCCAGAAAATGCCCCACCTCGCTCTCGCCGACACTTCCTCCGCCCGGGAGTGGGTCACCGACGGCGCGGCCTGCGCCTCCGCTTGGGCCACCGGACACAAAACCCGCAACGGCGTGATGTCCATGTCCCCCGACGCCGAAAAGGACGTCAAGGACGGCGAAATCTATAAGACGGTTCTCGAATACGCCGAAGAGAAAGGTCTCTCCACCGGCGTGATTTCGAACGACGACAAGACCGGAGTTTCCGGCGCAGCCGTCTCCGTCTTCTACGCCCACATCAACAACCGCGGCAAGTCCGGGGAAATTTTCGAGCAGATGCTCAATTCCAAATACGGCAACGGCCCCGACGTACTTATCGGCACCGGCCGCAAGAAGATTTCCGACGAAATCAAAGCCCTTGGCGGCCATGATCTGAAAGCCGAAATCAAGGCCAAAGGGTACACTTACGTCGATTCCCTTTCCGCAGTCTCCCAAATAGACTCCGCGAACCATCGCGTCATCGCCCTCGTGGACGATGAAGATTTCGACATCAATGAAGCTGTCCGGCAGGCGGTTTCCCGCCTCTCGAAGAATCCGAAAGGCTTTCTCCTTATCGTCCATTCGGATTGTCACCTTGGCAAGACGGCGAAGTCTCTGCAGCGTGTCATCGCGCTCGACAAAAGCATTGCTGGTGTGGCCGGGCAAAACAGGCAGAACACCCTGATCCTGTTCACCGCCGACCACTCCTACGATCTGCGCATCAAAGGCGAAAAGCTCACCGAAACCTTGAAGGATTCCGACTTCAAAAAGATCGTCTCTGCTGTGTCTCTGGAAGACGAGCACACTGCCGAAGAAGTTCCCGTGCTCGCCGAAGGGCCCGGCTCGGACCGCGTACACGGTTTCATCTCCAACACCGACATCTTCGACATTATAATGGCCGGCTTTGGCTGGCAGAAATAACGGAGTTCAAGGAGACCATCGAATATGCAACGTCTACCCGCTCTCTTAACCCTCGTTGGTATGCTGGCGATTTCCTCTCTCGCTCAGGAGGAACGCGCCACGGTAACCGGAACTGTCACCGATGCATCCAAGTCTCCCATTTCCGGAGTCAGCGTGGCTATCGAGAGCAAAGCCACGGGCTACCATCGAGTCGTAATGACCAACGATTCGGGATCTTATTCCATCCCCGGCCTCCTTGTCGGCTTCTATGAACTCACAATCAGCAAAGCCGGTTTCCGCACGGAACAGTTCCAATCGTTCGAACTCGTCGTTGGCCAAGTCCGGACCATCAATCCGCAGATGCAAATTGCCTCCAGCACGCAAGAAGTGAGCGTCTCGGCAGAAACGTCGCCCCTCGAGCAGAGTTCCTCCACTGTCGGCGGTGTCATCGATTCTGCACAAGTCGCCAATCTACCCCTGAACGGCCGCGCCTGGACCAGTTTGATGGCGCTTGTGCCGGGAGCCATCGATAGCGGCGGCGGAACCCAGAAATCCATTCGTTTCGCGGGCCGCGGCAACGACGACAACAACTTTCGCTTCGACGGCCTGGACGCCACCGGCATATCGAACCAAGCCCCCAACGCCAGCTTCCGTCTTCAGATCTCGTCCGAAGCCATCGCCGAATTCAAAGTCGACACCATGCTGTATGCGGCCGATACAGGAGGGACCAACGGCGGCCAGGTTGAGGTCATTTCAAAATCCGGCTCGAACAACTTTCACGGCAGCGCCTTTGAATACATCCGCAACGACGCGATCAGTGCCCGTGGGCCTTTCGATCCGGCTACCCTTCCACCGTTGCGCCTTAATCAATACGGCGCCAGCGCCGGCGGCGCAATCATCAGGAACCGCACCTTTTTCTTCCTCGCGTACGAAGGCTTGCGCCAGAGCGTCGGCGCCACTCTTATCGGAAACGTTCCCAGCGATTCATTCCGCGCAGCCGTTCTGGCGCAATCTCCCGCGCTCGCCCTCATCATCAAGTCTTTCCCCGTCGGAAATCATCCGCTTTCCGCAAATGTCTCGCAGTTCTATAGCACCGGCAGCCTGACCACTGATGAGGATTCCGGCATCATCCGCATCGACCACCGCATCTCCGACAGCACCAACTTCTTTGCCCGCTATAACATCGATCAGGTTCAGCTTTCCTCCCCGAGCGGCCACCTGCTGGATAAAACGGTGACCTCCAGCGCGCCCATGAACGGGACCTTGAACCTTTCGCATGTCTTCTCCCCCACCGTGTTCAACGTCATCCAGGTGGGCGCGAACCGGATACATACCGTTCAGGCCACTGATAGCAACTTGTTCGACCAGACCCACATTTTTAACTCCGTCTCCATTCCCGGCTTCGAGAAGCTCAATCAGGCGTCCAATGCCATCAAATCGCCCACCACTTACTCGCTGAAGGACGACTTCTCCTGGATCCGGGGCGCCCACTCCATGAAAGCCGGTATCGAAATCAAGCGCGTGTTGTTTAACTACAGTCAGGCTTCGGAAAACGCCCTGGTTTTCTCCTCGCTCCCCAACTTCCAGACCAACATACTGGATCAGGTCAACCTTATCGGCGGCGTCCCTATGCACGGACTCGACAAAACCATGTACTTCGGTTACATCGAGGACGCCTGGAAACTGCAGCCCAATTTCACCTTTAATCTCGGCCTGCGCTATGAATTCTTCAATGTCTTCAGCGAGGATCATGGTCGCGACCTGCCCTTCGATCTCGCCACTTGCGGCGGATTTTGTCCGCAAGGCTCGCAGTTCACTTTCCCGGTTTACAACAATTTCGAACCGCGCGTCAGCTTCGCCTGGTCTCCCACCTTTCTCGGCAACAATACGGTGATTCGGTCCGGGTTCGGCATCTACAAAGGGGAGGGCCAGCTAGGCGATCTCAACGCACCGAGCGATAATTTCACCCAGCGCTTGAGTATCACCAGTTCTAACTTCCCGAATCTCAGCTTTCCCGCCGATTCCTTTTATGGAGCGGCATCTAACCAGGCAGTGACTCCACGCGCCTTGATGCGCGACCGCCAGGATCCCACCGTTCAGGAATGGGGTTTGCAGGTGCAAACTGCCTTACCGGCGGGCTTCATCCTCGATACCGGATATATCGGATATCACGGCTATCACCAGTTCTACCGGTCCTACGCGAACCTGATCAATCCCCTGACCGGCCAGCGACCGCTCCCCGGCTTCGGACCGATCGATAGCAAAGACGCTGTCGGCAACAATCATTTTGACGGGTGGCAGACCTCCCTGCGGCGCCAGTTCCGCTCCGGCGTTTCCTTCTCCGCCAATTACATGTGGTCACACGCGATCAACGACGGTCCCAATGGCGGCGGGGAAGCGGATTACGCCGAAAACAATGCCTGCCGCAGTTGTGAAGTCGCCAGCTCCGATTTCGACGTTCGCCACACTTTCACCGCCAACACAGTCTACGAGTTGCCATTCGGCAAAGG
Organism: Bryobacterales bacterium; assembly: GCA_025462965.1. Classification (GTDB taxonomy): domain Bacteria; phylum Acidobacteriota; class Terriglobia; order Bryobacterales; family Bryobacteraceae; genus JALYXI01. The sequence goes on along the minus strand of JAOAPQ010000179.1, from coordinate 5,286 downwards.
CCGCCGATATCTGACCGGCGGCGGCATTTCTGATTTCCTTCTCGGTGGCTGGCAGTTCAGCGGCATCGGAACATTCCGCTCGGGAAACCCCGTGAATGTGACGATTACGCGTCCCGCATCCGCGCTCCCGGATGGCAACTCGCTGCAGAACGGTTCCTCGTTCCAACGTCCCGACTATGTCGGCAGCGTCTCCGTCGTTCCCGCACACCAGTCCATCGCCAACTGGATCAACCCGCTCGCCTTCGTCACGCCCGCAACCGGCACCTTCGGCACCGCAGGACGCAACCTGGTGCGCGGCCCCGCATTTTGGCAGGCCGATATCGCGCTCGTCAAGAACTTCCGCATCACTGAACGTTTCTCGGTTGACTTCCGGGCCGAAGGCTTTAACGTCTTCAACCGCGCTCAATTCGGAGACCCGAACGGCAACTTCTCAAGCCCCAGCTTCGGCCAGATCACAACAACCGTGAACAACGGTTCCGCCACCGGCAGCGGCACGCCCAGGCAATTCCAATTCGCCCTCAGGCTCTACTTCTAAGGCAGCGCCCTTGGCAAGCTAAATTAAGGAAATCAAAGCAAATTGAAACGAAAAGCACACGTACTCACCCTTGCTTTGATGCCTCTCTCGCTGCAGGCCGAATCCGTCTACAAACTAGCGGCTCGTTATCCCGTAAACCAAATGCCTGATAGCAACGGCAAAGGCACCCGCTCTACCAAACCGGGTTCCTTCACCGTCCTCGTCGTCTCTAAGTAACGGTACCGATCGAGTGAATGAAAGCATACTGATCATCGAAGATGATCTGGAAATGGCGCAGGTGCTGCAACAGGGCCTGGAGCAGGAAACCTACCGCGTTTCCCTGGCGCACAACGGTGGAAAGGGCCTGGAAATGGCCCGCTCCGGGCCATTCGAAGCGATCGTTCTGGATGTGATGCTGCCCGCACTCGACGGGTATTCGCTCGCCCGGCAACTCCGCGCCGAGGGCAACTCCACCCCCATCCTGATGCTCACCGCACTAGATGGCACTGCTGACATCGTCACCGGCCTCGATGCCGGAGCCGAAGATTATCTCACCAAGCCCTTCTCCTTCATCGAACTGCTGGCCCGGCTTCGCGCCGTGCTGCGCAGAGGCCGGCCGCAGCCCGTCACGTTTCGCGTGGCAGATCTCACGATGGACACCGCCTCCCACGCCGTTACACGCGATGGCCAGTCCATCTCTCTCACCAAAACCGAATACCTGCTTCTTGGTGTCCTCATGCGCAACGCCGGCCATGTCGTCTCCCGCGGAGAAATCGTTAAAGCGGTCTGGGAATCCCGCACCGGCATTGAACAAAACAGCATCGACGCCTACGTCAAAACGCTCCGCGCCAAGGTCGACGAGAACTACCGCGAAAAACTCATCCACACTGTGCGCGGATTCGGCTATAAGCTCGCGCCTGCTTCGGATTCACTGTGACGATCCCCATCCGCATCCGCCTCACGGCAGTATATTGCGCCGTGTTCTGGCTCAGCACCGCGCTGCTCGAAGCGGTTGCATATGTCTCACTCACTTCTGCCATCGACGCCGTCGTCGACCGCGAACTCCGCGAGCGCGCCGATGGCCTCGAAGAGTTTCTAAATGAACACGTCTCCCGCGTCAGCGCGAGCAAGCTTCAAACCGAACTCACCAGCCACGTGGCTCTCGGGCCGCAGTTCCTCGAGATCGATTACGTCGCCGGCCCCCGCATCTTTCAATCCAAGTCCCTCGCGGCGGTTCAAACCCTTCGCCACGCCGGTTCGTCCCCTCTCATCTGGACAGCCCAGAGCGCCGGCCGCCCCCTTCGCATCCTTGCCCTCCGCCGAAAAATCAATGGTCGGTCTTACGACCTCTATCTTGGTGCGGACCTCACCATCCCATTTGAAATCCTGCTCCGCTTCCGCCTACTCATCTTCCTCTCCGCGCCGATCGTCCTAGGCTGCGCCTCTCTGGCTGGTTACTGGGTCGGCAAACGCGCCCTCGAACCCGTTTCCCGCCTTACCTTCGCGGCGAAATCCATCAGCGCCGCCAACTTGAGCAGCCGTCTCTCCGAACCCAACAGCGGCGATGAGCTGCAGGACCTCGCCCGCACTCTGAACGGCATGCTGGGCCGCATTGAAGACGCGTTTCGTGAGGCGACCCAGTTCACAGCCAATGCCTCCCATGAGTTGCGCACTCCGCTCGCATTGATCCGCACCACAGCGGAGGTAGCGCTTCTCCGGGTCAGCGGAAATGCCGATTCCTATCGCGAAGCCCTCTACCGTGTGCTGCGCGAAGCCGAAAAAAATACCGTCTTACTCGATGACATGCTCCGCCTCTCGCGAGCCGATTCCATCGCACGCGTGCTCGCCCTTCAGCCCGTCGCACTCGGCCCCCATATCGAACAGGTCTGTGAACGGATCGCGCCGCTCGCGCGCGAAAAAAATCTGCTCCTGAAATGCGACCTCGCCCCGTCCAGCTTCTGCGTGCCCGCCGATGCCGGCTATTTGCGCCGCCTCTGGCTCATCCTGCTCGATAACGCCATTAAATACACGCCGGCGGGAGGAACAATCGACGTCTCAATTCGCCCGGGAGCTCCCGGCTTCGTGATCTGCGAGATAGAGGATTCCGGTATTGGAATCTCCGATTCTGATCTCCCCCACATTTTCGAGCGCTTCTTCCGCGCCGATAAGGCCCGCAGCCGCGAAGAAGGCGGCGCCGGCCTCGGGCTCTCTATCGCCCGCTGGATCGTAGAAGCCCACCACGCCTCCATCGAGGTGGAGAGCACCGCCGGGAGGGGTTCGCGATTCCGTGTTATTCTTCCGGCCGTCGCGCGCCTTCGCCCGGCGGGCGCTCTCACCCCATCCACCAGACTGATCTCTCAATGAAACGAACCCTGCGCACAACCGCCAAGCTCGTTCATGTCTGGGGCGGCTTGACTCTTGGGCTGCTCTTCTGCCTCATGGGGCTCAGCGGCAGCGGCAGCGTCATCGTCTTTCGCGCCGATCTCGAACGTGCGTTGCGGCCCCACTGGCATGCTGCCGGCCAAAATCGACCCGCGTCACCGCTTCTCGAATCCGAAGCCGCCGTGCGCCGTCGGTGGCCAGGCGCAACGCTCCTCCGGGTCACGCTGCCGGATGCGCCCGGCGAACCCTACCGGTACCAAATCCGCGCAAACGGAGTCGTATTTCACGTATTCTGCGACGCCGCCACCGGGGAGATTCTCGGCGTCTTCGATCTACCCTGGCTCGATTGGATCATAGACTTTCACCACAACCTCCGCCTGGCCGGTACCGGTAGACAACTTACCGGTCTCATTGGCCTTGGCCTGTTCGTCGCAAGTCTCACGGGCCTCATCCTCTGGGTGATCCGCAATCAACCATGGACCGTGCTATTCCGCGTCGGGTGGCGCGGGCCTTTCCGAAGACGTAATTTCGAACTGCATCGCACCACAGGCGTGTTCGCCAACGTCTTTCTGCTGATCCTCTCCGCCACCGGAATCAGCCTTGCGTACCCACAGACGTTCCGTGTCGCCATCGAGACGCTTACCGGGACTTCCGCCGCCCCGCCTCGCGTCTCTGTGCACCAGAGCGCAATGACGCAGCCGCTCGATGCCTATATTCAGGCCGCCCGCTCCGCTCTGCCCGGCAGCATCGTGCGCGAGTTACGCTTCCCATCTTCTGCCCGCACCCCGGTCACGGCGCGCATGTGGTGTCCCGGTGATTTCAGCATGGAAGGAAGCAACCAAGTCGCCTTAGATCCCGCCACCGCCCGCGTCCTTTCCGTGGATTCTGCCGCCGCGTTGTCCATCGCCAACCGCGTCACTCGAAGCGCGCCGCCGCTGCACTACGCGGAATGGGGCGGCCCTGTTATTAAGCTCCTGTGGGCACTCGTCGGCATCACGCCGTCATTTCTGTTCATCTCCGGTTTTGCCATCTGGCGCGCCTCCAACCGGGCGCGGTCTTGAACTTTGTGGTAGGGTCGCTCGGTACAAGGTTGGGAGGCCGAGCCCGCGGCCGCAGTCGCTCGTGAAAATCAGATGGTGCGAATCGGCTTCCCACATCGGAGAGTCGTTGTTGCAAGCGTCAGATGTGAGTCGGGCCGGCTCGCCTGAAGGAAGCCGCTGCAACCAAATCTCACCATGCCCCTCCACCGCCTCGACGTACGCGAGCACTCTGCCATTCGGCGAAACTGCGGGATGCGCTTGCACGCCGCCGTGGTGGCTAACCGGCAGAACGGCACCCGATTCCAGCGCGACCGAAAAAATGCGCCCCGCGCGAGCGAATAAAATCCCGGAGCCGTCGGGCGTAAACGAGGGATCGCGGCCGTGGAGTTTGAGATCAGTGACGTGTGATCCATCGTTCAGGTGGAGAGACCCGCGCGAGACGAACGCCACCAGGCGGCCATCGCTCGAGACACAGGGCTCCTGCGGGTCGAGTTCGGGACCGGCGACCTGCTGGCTCGAGTGGTCATCTGGATTGAAGCGCAGAATCCGCGAATGCCCGTCCGCAACCAGTTCGAAGACTACCGGGCCGCCGAGCGGCGACGCCGCGGGATGGAAGGCGTGACCCGCAAATACGTATTCGGCGGACCCTGTGCGGAGAACGTATCGGTCTTTCCCGAAGGTCTGGTAAATCAAACCTTTCGACGTGACCGCCGGTGACATCGCCGCCAGCGGGTGGCCCGCGAGTTGGATGCGTTCGATGTTCGGTAACGATTGTTGCCGGGCACGCGATGCATCGGCCAGGGACACGGCCGCCACCATAGCGGCTGTGATCGAGAGTTGGCGGCGCGTCAGGCCGCGCAAGCTCGGCCAGCCTGACTGGATAAAGAGTGCAAGCAGAATCCAAACGCGTGGGAACCACGGTTGTATCGGAGGCGGCAGCGGCGCTCCAGCCAGGGCGAGGCCGCATAGCAAGGCTAAGCTGAAGATCATAGAGCTTTCCGGGAGTAGGAGGGCGACCGGCACAATCAGCAACGCGAACACATACGTGGCGTTTACCGGCGACAGCAGCAGCGTCGTAATCACGAGCCAGGCAATCTGGCGTCGTGTGAGTTCGCGAGACTGCCCAAGAACCAATACCGTTATCGCGAGGATCCCCAGCGTGAACAGACTGCGGAGAAAGAAGAAGGCGGCTGGGGCGGGAATCCACGGGTGCGGGTTCAAGTCCGGTTCGGCGACGAAGGTTCTCCGCAGCAAAGCTACGGCGGAACCCTGGCCGGGGTTATAGGGATCGATCAACATGCCGCTCAGTGCGCTGGGCAGGACCGAGCGCGCGTAGTAGAGATTCGCATC
>JAOAPQ010000170.1 GCA_025462965.1 Bryobacterales bacterium | reverse complement strand
TTCAACATCTCCGACATCGGCACTTGCGCCTTGATGAACTGAGTGGCGCCCTGGGTATCCATCCCGGCAATCTTCCCCCGGCGACCATTCAGATCGCCCATCAAATCACCGGCGTACTCGACGGGAGCTTGCACTTCGACGTTCATCACCGGCTCGAGCAGTGAAGGCCGGGCGGTAGCCATCGCGTTCTTGAATGCTTTCCGAGCCGCGAGCTTAAACGCCAGTTCCGAAGAATCAACGTCGTGATATGAACCGTCATAGACGACCACACGGAAATCCACCATGGGGTAGCCCGCGAGGAATCCCTTCTCCGCGGCTTCGATAATTCCCTTTTCGACCGCGGGCACGTAGTTCTTCGGAATCGACCCGCCGAATATCTCGTTCACGAACTCAAACTTCGCCCCGCGCGGCAGGGGCTCCATGCGGATCCAGCAATCCCCGAACTGGCCATGCCCGCCGGTTTGTTTCTTGTGGCGGCCTTGAACGTCGGCAGTGCCGCGGATGGTTTCGCGGTAGGGAATCTTCGGGGCTTTCAGCGTGACATCCACGTGGTACCGCTTCTTGAGCCGGCTAACCGCGATTTCAACATGCTGCTGGCCACATCCGGCGACGAGGAAGTCCTTCGTCTGCGGGTCGCGGTAGAAGCGCAGGCTCTGATCTTCTTCCATCAGCTTATGAAGGGCCTGGCCCATCCGGTCTTCGTCCTGCCGCGACTTCGCCTCGATCGCGAAGGCGATGGACGGTTCCGATACTTGCGGGCGGGGATAGGAAATGGTCGAATTCTTGTCTGCGAGAGTGTCGCCCGTGAGAGTGTCGCGCAGCTTCGCGACAGCTCCGATATCCCCGGCGTGCAGTTCAGGAACCTGATTGACGGTCTTGCCGATCGGAACGCCGATGTGCGCGAGACGCTCATCGCTCGAGTGCTGGACGTTCTGAAGGTGCGTGTCGTTCTTCAGAACGCCGGATTGGACCTTGAAAAACGACAGTCGACCGGCAAACGGATCGGCAATGGTCTTGAAGACGTAGGCGGAAACGGGACCGCCCGGGGCGAACTGGCGCGTGGTTTCCGCGCCGTTTACCGTGGCGGCTACCGGACCGCGTTCGCCGGGCGCCGGGAAGGTTTCGACGATGAGGTCCAGGATCAGATCCGAGCCGATGTTGTGCAGACCGGAAGCGCAGACGACCGGGAAGAGGCGCATCTCGCGGAATGCCAGGTTGAGCCCATCGATGATGTGCTCTATGGGTAGAGTACCTTCGGCGAAAAACTCCTCGAGCAGTTCGTCGTTTCCTTCGGCAACCATCTCGACCAGGGCTTCGTGGGCCTCCTTGGCCGGTTCGGCGTACACGCCCGGAATCTGGATCTCCTTACCCTTGCCATCGCCGTCCGGCGTGTAGAGGTAGGCCGTCATCCGCACCACATCGATAATGCCCCGAAATTCCTTCTCGTCGCCGATGGGCAGCTGAATGGGAATAGCGGTACGGCCGAAGCGGGTGTGAATGCTGTCCAGCGCACGCTCGAAGCTGGCGCGTTCGCGGTCGAGCCGGTTGATGACGATGGCACGCGGCTGCTTGTATTCGCTCGCGAAGCCCCAGACCTTCTCGGTCTGGATTTCCACCCCGGCGACGGCATCGACCACCGTCAGGACCGCATCGGCGGCGACGAGCGAGGCACGGGTGTCGTTAATAAAGATGTTGTAACCGGGCGTATCGATCAGGTTAATCTTGGTCTTCTTCCATTCCGCCGCGGCGAGAGCGGTGGAGATCGAACACTTGCGCTGGATCTCCTCCTCGTCAAAATCGGTGGGGGTATTGCCCTCATCGACCCGGGTGAGCCGGCTGGTGGCTCCGGCAGTGTAGAGAAGCGCGGCTGTCAAAGTGGTCTTCCCGGAGTGACCGTGACCGACAATGCCCGCGTTGCGGATATCCTTGGACTCGTAGACTCTCACGTAGGTCTCCTCAGTCTGGACAGGATCGTATCACAACTGTAACCCCCTGGACACACACGGTGACAACCGCGTTCGTTTTTTGAGGCCCATGTTCTGGAGTCGCGCACACGCCCGTAGTGGCTGGGATCTGCCGGACAAGAAAACTCCTTGATCGCAATAGCGGTTGCGGACATAATGAGGAACTCGTGGCGAATATTTTTTCATGCCGGGTTCGGCGGCGTTGCGTATGCGCGGCATATTGATTGGACTCGCCGTCCTCCTTGCGGCCGTCGCCTTTCTTCTTTGGGCGCCGGAGTGGATGGCGAACCAATACCGTTTCGACAACACGAAAGACTGGGCGGCGCAGGTCGCTGCGAACCGCACGACCCTGGTGAACCTCTTGGCCGGATTTGCGGTAGGGGTCACCGTTTATTTCACTTACCAGAACTTCAAGGTCGCGCAGGACAATCTGTCGATTGCGCAGGGCAATCTTAAGATCACGCAGGACAAGCTGACCAGCGAAACGTTTTCGAAGGCGGTGGAGCAGCTGGGGGCGGAAGCGACGAGTACGAGGCTGGGGGGAATCTTCACTCTGGCGCGGCTCGCAAAACAATCGGAGAGCGATTACTTTCCGGCAATGCAGATCCTCACGGGCTTCCTGCGCGGCAGGCCTTACGCGGCCGCGACGCCGCCGGAGGCTACCAAGCCGGGTGCATCGTTGTGCCCCGTGGATGTGCAGGCGATTCTCACGATAGTCGGAGAACGGTACCACCCCGACCCGCCGGGATACAGTCTGGATCTTTCGTTTATCGATGTGCGCGATGCGTGGCTTCCCGGAGCGGATTTCTCGGGCATTTTCTTCTGGCAGGCCCGCCTGTGCCAAGTCCAGTTCGACGGAGCGAAGTTAAGCGGCGCGGATTTTACGGGCGCCGAACTCGACAAATGCGACTTTTCCGGCGCGGACTTGACCGGCGCCAATTTTCGCGATGCCCGGATTACCAAGCCCTCCGGCCTGACGAAGGCGCAACTCAGCCCGGCGGAGAATGTCCCGGAGGGGCTCGCGCTTCCCTCATGAGACCGCAAATAGGTTCGCTTCTTATCGCCGCCGCCGCTTGCCTCTCGTTCGGCCCCGCCGCCCTGGCGCAGGACCCCTTCGAGATCCACGTCTACGAATACGAGACACTGCATCCGGGCCAGTTCACGTTCGAAACGCACCTGAATTACATCGGCCTGGGAACACATCGGGCGGAGCCGCCTCTCGCGCCGGCGAACAATCAGTTCCACATGACCTTCGAGTTGACGGCGGGCGTGCTCAACAACGTCTCCATAGGATTCATGCAATTGAACGGAAGGGTACCGGGCAGCGGGTTGCAATACGCGGGCTGGCGTGTGCTGCCCCATTTCTACGTGCCGGAGAGTTGGAAATGGCCGGTCAAGGTCGGACTGGTTGCGGAATTCTCATTCCAGAAAACCATTTTTGAAGAGAACGCCCGCCGCGTTGAGCTGCGCCCGATTCTCGAGAAGAGTTTCGGCCGGCTTCAGATAGACTTGAACCCGGTGTTCGAGCGCGCTCTGCACGGTCCCGGGACCCGTGACGGTTGGAATTTCGAGCCGGCCGTCCGGGTAGCTTGGGAAGCTACCCCGCGTTTCAGCCCGAGCCTCGAGTACTACAGCTCCACCGGCCCGTTCCCACCTGTTTTGCCCGTGAACGAGCAGATTCATCAGTTCCTGCCCGGCGCCGACCTGAAACTCACCAAGAGAATTCTGTGGAGTTTCGGGGTCGGCGTTGGCGCTACTCCGGCCGGAAACCGGCTGGTTTACAAATCGCGCTTCGAAATCGAATTCGGACGGCCGGATATCTAGACTTCAAAAATAAAGCTTCAGCGCCAATTGAACCAGCCGCGGGAAGTTCTGCTGGCTTTCCGGCAACACCCCGAACGTCGTGCTCGGGAAAGTTGTGCTCGGCCCCGGACGAATCGGCGTATTGCTGATGTTGAATGACTCTGCGCGGAAGTTCACCTTGTATCGCTCGTGGAAGGTGATGAACTTCGAAATCGCGATACTTACCTGCGGCTTGGCCGGGTTGTTGACGTTGCCGGAAAAACGCGGCGGCAAGTACGAGAGAGCGCCCGCGTTGTTCGGGAATGTCGAGTAGCAAGCGGGATTGTTGTTGAACCAGTGGAATTCGTTCTGCGCATCGCCGGCATCCCAGCGTCCGCACGTGTTGATGAGGTTCGGCAGGGCGACCGGGAATCCCGATGTGTAATTGAAAATGTAATCGAGCCGCCAATCGCTCACCGCTTTGTCAGCGATGCCCTGCACGCCGATTCCGTACTTCCGGCCCTTACCGAACGGCAGGTCCCAGACGCCGTTGATGCCCAGTTCGTGTGTCTTGTTGTTGGAATCG
>JAOAPQ010000161.1 GCA_025462965.1 Bryobacterales bacterium | reverse complement strand
CTAGCGCATGAATCGCTCGGCACCTTCCATTTCGCGGTCGAGCGTGAAACGGAGCTGCTATTCACTGAGAACGAAACCAACGCCGAGCGCATGTTCGGCATGGTGGACCCGGAGCACCACGCGAAAGATGCGTTTGAAGACTACATCATTCGCGGCCGTAAGGAAGCGGTAAATCCGGAGCAGGCAGGTACGAAGGCGGCGCCTTACTACCGGCTCGATGTGCCGGCGCGGGGAGAGGTGCAACTCCGCTTTCGCTTGAGCTCAACCGACTCAGTCCCGGAGCAGCCGTTCGATTCCGGCTTCGACGCAACGTTCGCCGCGCGAATTGCCGAGGCCGACGCTTTCTACGACACCGTGCTCGAGAACAAGATGTCCGCCGGTGAAAAGCTGATCGCACGCCAGGCCTATGCGGGCCTGCTCTGGTCCCGGCAGTTCTATCATTTTGCCGTTCGGGACTGGCTTGAAGGCGATCCCACGCAGCCCAGACCGGCCGAGAGCCGCTGGCAGGGCCGCAACAGCGAGTGGCAGCATCTCTACAACCGCGATGTCGTCTCCATGCCGGATACGTGGGAATACCCGTGGTACGCATCGTGGGATCTCGCTTTCCACATGATCCCCTTCGCGCAAATCGATCCGGCATTCGCGAAGGAGCAGATGGTCCTTTTCCACCGTGAGTGGTACATGAATCCCTCCGGCCAGACGCCTGCATACGAGTTCGCATTCTCCGATGTCAACCCGCCGGTTCATGCCTGGGCATGCTGGCGCATTTACAAAATCAGCGCGCCGCGCGGCCAGCGGGACAGGGTGTTCCTCGCGCGCGTTTTTCAAAAGCTGCTGATCAACTTCACCTGGTGGGTGAACCGCAAAGACGTCACGGGCAAGCAGGTCTTCTCCGGCGGCTTCCTTGGCCTGGACAACGTAGGCGTGTTCGACCGCTCACAGCCGCTTCCGACAGGGCAGATCCTCGAACAGGCGGATGGAACGGCGTGGATGGCCTTCTACTGCGGCACGATGCTCTCGATGGCGCTCGAACTTGCCTCGGACGATCCCGGTTACGAGGATATCGCCTCCAAGTTCTTCGAACACTTTGTTTATATCGCGGACGCCATGAACACGATCGGCGGGGACGGTCTTTGGAACGAGGCAGACGGATTCTATTACGACCAGCTTCTGATGGAGGGACGATCGCACGCATTCAAGATCCGTTCGATTGTCGGCATCATTCCTCTGTTCGCCGTCGAAATACTGGAGGAGCACGTTATCGCGAAACTCCCGGCGTTTCGCAAGCGGATGCAGTGGTTTCTCGTTAACCGCCGCGACATGAAATCGCAAATCAGCTACATGGAAACCACCAAGCACGGAGACCATAAACATCGACTGCTGGCGATTCCGTCCCGTGACCGGCTGACGCGCGTGCTTCGTACCGTGCTGGACGAGAATGAATTCCTCTCGCCGTATGGCATTCGCTCGCTTTCGAAGATCCATGACAAGCATCCGTACGTACTGCGCGTGGATGGCGAGGAGCGCCGGGTCGCCTACGAACCAGGCGAATCCCATAGCGGGCTGTTTGGAGGCAATTCGAATTGGCGCGGGCCGATATGGTTTCCGATGAACTATCTTTTGATCGAATCGCTGGAGCGCTATTTCCACTTTTTCGGCGAGGAATTCAAGGTCGAGTGCCCCACGGGGTCCGGCGTGATGAAGAATCTGCAGGAGGTCGCCTACGAACTGAACACCCGGCTCGGGCGCCTTTTCCTCCCGGACAAAACCGGCTGGAGTCCCTGGCAAGGTGAGTTGCGTCTCTTTGCCGACAACCCGCACTGGCGCGACCTCACGTGCTTCTATGAGTACTTCCATGGCGATACCGGGCGCGGCTGCGGAGCATCCCACCAGACTGGCTGGACCGCCCTGATCGCACGCTGCTTGGAAGACATGGCCTGGCAGCGGTAATGTGGAGTCTGGCCATCACCGGCCGACGATGGAACCAAGTGCCGAAACAGAACTGCTGACCAAAGCTCAAGCGGGCGATTCCGAAGCCCGAGATGCGCTCTATACGCAGTTCTTCTCCGGCAGCAAGCAAGTTCAGGGATTGCTCGCCCGCGAGGTGCTTCGCCCGGAAGATCGCGAAGACATTCTGCATGACGCCTACCTCTCGCTGATCCGATCCAAAGGCGAGTTCCGGGGTGAATCGAAACTCCAGACATTCATTTACAGGGTGGTCCAGATCACTATCCTGCAGAGACTGCGCAGCGACCGGGCGCGCCGCCGCGAGAAGATGGTCCGCCTTACCTTCGAAATGGATGGCGAAGAACGCGAACGTACGATTCCCGTGACCGACTATCAGTTTGAATCGGTGGATGCCGCGCTTGCCGCGGAGCGCATGTACAACTTCGTGCCGGAGCCCTTGCGCACCGCGTTCCGCCTGCGTGTAAGCGAAGAGATGAGCTATGAGGAAATCGCGCGCCGGACGTCGTCGCCGATTAACACTGTCGCGACGCGCATCTTCAAGGCACGCGCGATCCTTTCCAGGCTTTTTGGATCGCCGCCTGAACCCGAGCACCCAATATCAATCACCACGAAGAAAGGGCGCGTGAGCGGTAACTAATGTCAAGGATGTGTACCGATCCGGGCGTCTATCAGCCCGACGCCCACTCGGAAGCGCTGGGACTGGCAGGCTGGAACCAGATCAGGAACGAACGGCTCTGGACCGCCGCGGAAACCGGGGTCACCCCGCAGCACGCTGCGGAATGCGAGTTTTGTTCGCAGCTGCTCGCCAGCTTCGTCAGGATGCGATCCGTACTCGAACCCGATTCCGAGCGAAGTGCGGGTCCCGTGACCGTGGCGGCCTGTCCCGATGTCCCCATGCTGTCGCGGTTCTACTACGGGGAGTTGCGGGACGATCGAGGCGACGCGATCGCACGGCATCTGAAAATCTGCACCGAATGCCGCCACGATGTCGCGTTCCTGGCACGGTCGCAGGAGCCCCGCGAGCGGGTTGCGCCGATGAGACGCCGGCTCGCGTGGATGGCCATCGCGGCGGCGGCCCTGGTAGCAAGCCTGCTTACGTGGAGCACGGGCAAGAAGGCAAAGCCCGAGGAAGCGCTCAACTTCACTCCATCCGCGAAGTACGCGAGCCTGGTCCAGATGCCCGCGCTTGACCGGAGGGAGCTTCTCGCCGATTCTCCTGCCCCACACCATAGCCGGCTTGAACAGGTGCTCGCGGCGTATGAAAAGGGCGATTACAAGAAGGCTGAGGAATACGCCACGATCATTGTCAATGCCGTGGACGACCCGAGCGCGGAGTACCTGCTCGGCATGGCTGAGTACCACGAAGGCAAGATGACAGAGGCGTTTCGCGCGATGAGAATTTCCGAGCGGATGGCGCCGCAGACGGGTTACCGGTGCTGGACTATGCTGCAGTTTGCGCTGCTCCTGGGCGACCGCGCCACTGTCGAGAAGGAAGCGCACCATGCCGGAAGCGAGCCTGAATACGCCGCGCGCTGTAAAGAGATCCTGACCCGGCTGCCGACTATCTGAGGCGCGCCGAGGGCCCGGCTGAAACCCTGCGGCGGCTCTTGGCTTTTAGATACGCGATCAACGCGGCTGGATCATCGGAAATGATCGCGTCCACATTCGCGGCTATCAGAGGGTCCCAATTCTTCGGCTCGTTGGCCGTCCACGGCACTACCTGCAGACCGGCCTCATGCGCCGCTCGCACGCGCTCCGGCGTGACCATGGAAAACTCTGGGGAAATGATATCCGCCTTCGCTTCGCGGCCTACCGCGACAAAATCCCGCGGCGCACCCTCAATCAGCGCGGAGATCCGTATCTCCGGCGCGACCCGCTTCATCTCGACGAGCGTCCGGAAGTCGAAAGACTGCAGCATCACACGCTTCTCCAGCTTGTGCGCCCGGATCCTTGCCAGCACCAGGCGCACAAACTCTTCCGGCGAAGGCGTGTACTCCGGATGTGCCAGGAAGATCTTGGTTTCAATGTTGAAATCGAAGTTCCCGAGCGGTGCCAGATCGAAGACTTCGTCCAGGGTCGGCATCCGCGTACCCGGGATAGTCTGCTGCTTCGGGAAGCGCGGGTTCTGAACCTTGCCGCAATCCCATTCCCGGACCTGGGCCAGCGTTAGGGTATGGATGACCGCGGTTGCGATCGGTCCCGTGCAGACCGGCGCTTCGAGGATCGGATCATGAGACACCACGATGGCGTTGTCCTTCGTCACCGCCATGTCCAACTCCAACGCGTCTACGCCCTGCGCGATGGCGTACCGGAATGCCGGAATCGTGTTCTCCGGGCGCATGGCCCGGGCTCCGCGATGTCCATGCACCAAAATAGGAGAAGCGGCCCGCACATTCATGCAAACCGCTCCCAGTACCAGAACAAGTTGTAATATCCGCACGCTTATTGCGGATCGGGATCGCGACGCTTCAGCGTCGGACGCTCATCGGAATCCGGCTTGGTCTTGGCATCGCCGGAACCTGAGCCGTCGTCGATCGTCGATCCGGAACCCGGAGCGCGGCGCAAGCGCGGACGTCCCGTATCCTTCTCGTCGACCTTGCGACGATTATGCAGCGACATCAACCGCCCTTTCACATCATTGAACTCGGACGTGGTCACCACGTATTCAGGCTTCGCTTTCAGGTACTCCTGAATGTTGTGCTGCGAATTCTTGATGCGCGTGTCCGTCATAGGGTGCGTCGAGAAGACTCTCGAGATCGTGCCCGGCTTCTTCTTCTCGAGCGATTGGATCTTTTCGAAGAAATCGACGAAGGAAGTGGGGTCGTAACCGGCCTTGTACATGTACTCCAGACCGAGGAGGTCGGCTTCGCTTTCATCCGCACGCGAGAACGTCAGGAAACCCATGGGGATGGCAAGTCCGGCGCCCTGCCGGATCGCGTAGCCGGTCCAGCCGCCCAGAAAGATGAGCGGGATGCTGGCGTAATTCACAATCTGGCCCTTGGTGGCGTTTCGCGTGCCGTGCCGCGCGGCCACGTGGGCGATTTCATGCGCCATGACGCCCGCCATTTCGGCTTCGTTATCCGCCTTCACCATGATGCCGGTATTCACGAAAAAGAAGCCGCCGGGGAGAGCGAAGGCGTTCACCTCGTCCGAATCGATTACTTTGATCGTAAACGGGACCTTCGCGTCCGAATTGCGCACCAGGTTCTGGCCGATCCGGTTGACGTACTCGGCAATGACCGGGTCGTCCACAATCCGGGCCTGGCGCTCCACTTCCTGGGCCATTTGCTTGCCGAGCGCGATCTCCTTCTCGATTGAGTAGAAGTTGACGCCCTTGCCGACATCCCGGTTGCCAATCTCGTCGGGGTCTTTCTTCTTGTCGGCCCCGAATATTGCCGGATTTAGCACGATCGACACGAAGCCGACGAAGGCCAATTGGCGGGAGAAAAGGGTCATGCTGGAAAGAATCTCCTAAAAGTAGTATAAACCCGAAAGGGGAGCCCGAGTCCTGAGTATGCTACGCGGAAAAGTAGCATCCGGTTACATATTAAGGGCGCAATTCGTCTTTTTCAGGTCGAAATGACTCGTTTGCAGGAGGCTCGCTGGGACGTATCAGGGTGGGTCGCTTCTCGTCTTTTGGCTTCTCGCGCCGGCTGACCAGCCGTTTTCGTATGTCTTCGTACTCGGAAGTGTTTACGATGTATTCGCTCCTGGCTGGAAGCATCTGGTCGATGTTCTTCTGCGTTTTCGCGATGCGGTCCGAGGTCATGGGATGGGTCTTGAACAGCTGGCCCACGGCTCCCGGTCTTTTGCGTTCCAGAGCCTCCATCCGTTCAAATATGTCCACCGCCGCGCTCGGATCATAGCCCGTATCATATAGATATTGAAGACCGAGCATATCGGCTTCGTTTTCGGCAACCCGTGAAAATTTGAGGAAGCCGAGAGGTATCGCCTGCCGTGCCGCCAAACTGGCGATCGGTCCCCCGAGTAGGACAAGAGGTATGCTGGTCGCGCCGGCGATCCGCTCCCGTGTAGCCTCCCTGGTGGCATGCCGCGCGGCCACGTGCCCTAATTCGTGGGCGATCACCGAAGCCAACTCGGCTTCGGATTCACTGAGCCGGATGAGTCCTGTAGCCACAAAAACATGCCCGCCGGGAAGCGTGAAGGCGTTGGGCTGATCGGCATCCAGGATTTTGACCGTCACCGGAAACGTCACATCCGAATGCCGCACCAGGTTCTGCGCCAGCCGGTTCACATATTCGGTGAGGATAGGATCCGAGTAGAGTTTCGCCTGCTTCTCTACTTCCAGCGCAAGCTGCTGCCCGAGTGCGAGTTCTTTTTCGACGCTGAAGAAGTTAGGCCCCGTCGCGACCTTTCGGTTTCCGATCTCGGCAGGGTCTTTCTTTTTATCAGTCTTCTGCGCAAAGGCCATCGCCGCGCATACAAACACAAGCGAGAGCGCGCGGAACCGCATGGGTCCAGTATAGCTCCGGCGTGCAAGAATGATGGTTGACCCGCCGCCACTTCTTTTTCGGCGCTCTTCTGGCCGGACCGGTCCCCGCTGCCGGATTCGGCAGTGCTCCTTCTCTTCAGGCTCTCGGGTTCCATTCGCCTAACGGGAAGTTGAACATCGCCGGAATCGGCGCGGGTGGTCGGGGCGCACTCGACCTGATGGCCTGCGCAGGCGAGAACATCGTGGCGCTCGCCGATCCCGACGTCCAACGCGCCGCCCCGATATTCAAAAGGTTCCGCAAAGTCCCGAAGTACGCCGATTTCCGCCGCATGTTCGATCGCGAGAACAAGAGCATCGACGCGGTTCTTGTTTCGACTCCCGATTTCCTGCACGGGACGCAGGTCATGTGGGCCCTTGAGCGCGGTAAACACGTGCACTGCCAGAAACCGCTCACACGCACAATCTCTGAGGCCCGGATGGTCACGGATGCCGCCGCCAAGGCTCGGGTCGCCACGCAGATGGGGAACCAGGGTTACTCGACCGAGGGCATCCGCCGCTGCGCGCAACTGGTTCAATCGGGGGCGATCGGCAGTGTCACTGAGGTCCATGCGTGGACCAATCGCCCGGTGTGGCCGCAAGGAATGCAGAGGCTTCCAGGCACAGCGCCGGTTCCGAGGACCCTCGACTGGCAGAACTGGCTCGGGCCTGCTCCCACGCGGCCGTATAGTCCGGCTTACGTCCCATTCAATTGGCGCGGCTGGGTGGATTTTGGCTGCGGAGCACTCGGCGACATGGGCTGCCATGTCCTTGGGCCCGCCAACGTGGCGCTGAAACTGGGCGCGCCGGAAAGCGTCGAGTGCGTCCGTCTGGAGGGCCGCAGCGCTTGTGCTTTTCCGAAGAAGTCCGTCATCCGCTTCGATTTCCCGAGCCGCGGCCCCTTGGCTCCGGTGAAAATTTTGTGGTACGACGGTGTTCCCGGTCCGCCGGATCTCAGGGCAGCACCGGCGAGGCATATGGGCAACGGCGGCAGCCTTTTTGTGGGGGAGCACGGGTATCTCAGCACCGGCGCGTATGGTGAGGGGACGCGACTCTTGTCGTCCGAACAGTTGAAGACCTACCGGTTCCGAGTCGCCAGCCGGGAACCCATTTCCGTTCATTACCAGAACTGGATCCGATCCGCCAAAGAGGGCAAGCAGGCTACTTCGGATTTCCGAATCGCTGGACCGTTCACCGAGTGGGTGCTGCTGGGCGCGCTGTCACTGCGCGTGAAGGGCAAGCTGGAGTGGGACAGCGCCGCAATGCGCGTCACGAATATTGAGGAAGCCAACGAATTTCTGCGTCCCACGATCCGCGACGGCTGGCAGTTCAGGTGACTTGACTATCATGGTGTTGATGATCATGAGTGTGGAAGCCGGCGTGAGGCACGATTGGACGTTGGATGAGATCGAGTCCATTTACAGGGCGCCGCTGCCTGACCTGATATTTCGCGCACAAACGGTGCATCGCGAGCACCACCGCGCCGACGAAGTGCAGGGCTGTGTATTGCTGAGTATCAAGACCGGCGGATGCCCCGAGGATTGCGCGTACTGCCCGCAATCGGCGCGGTACCATACCGAGGTCCAGCGGCGAGAACTGCTGAGCGTGGACGAGACGCTCGCGGCGGCGGGACGCGCGAGAGATCAGGGCGCGACCCGATTCTGCATGGGCGCCGCATGGCGCGACGTTCCCGGCGGCCCGCAGTTCGAACGCGTGCTCGCGATGGTGCGCGGCGTTCGCGAGCTCGGCATGGAAGCGTGCTGCACGCTCGGCATGCTCAACGATACCCAGGCAGAGGCGCTGGCCGGCGCTGGTTTGAGTGCCTACAACCACAACCTGGATACGTCGCCGGAGTTTTACGGCGAGATCATCAGCACCCGGACCTATGACGACCGGCTACTAACGCTCGCGCGCGTGCGCCGCGCCGGGATCACGGTCTGTTCCGGCGGGATCATCGGGATGGGCGAAGACCGGCCGGTTCGCTATCGTTTGCTGCAGCAGCTGTCGTCGCTCGATCCACACCCGGAGAGCGTACCGGTCAACCTGCTGGTCCGCGTGGAGGGTACGCCGCTTGCGGACCGCCCGCCGGAAGATCCGCTCGAGTTAGTGCGCATGATCGCGGCCGCTCGTATCCTGATGCCGGCTTCGTTTGTGCGGCTAAGCGCGGGCCGCCTGTCCCTCTCGCAGGAAGCGCAGGCGCTCTGCTTCCTCGCAGGCGCGAATTCCGTGTTCCTTGGCGACAAACTTCTCACCACGCCGAACCCGGAAATGGATACCGACCGCGCGCTGTTCGACAAACTCGGGATGCGGCTGCGCGCTCATGCCGTTTAGCGCGCTGGAACAGAGGCTGGCGGCTCGCTTACGAGAGAGGGAGAGCGACGGGCTCACGCGGACGCTTCGGCCGCCGTCCGGGATCGATCTATCGTCGAACGATTATCTTTGCCTTTCGGCGCATCCGGAGTTAAAGCGACGCATGGCGGAAGCCGTTCTGCGGGAAGGATGCGGAAGCACCGGCTCGCGCCTGCTGCGCGGGGAACGCGAGAGTTTCGCGCGCGTCGAACGGCGTTTCGCGGAATTCAAGAGAACTGAGCGCAGCCTGTATTTCTCGAGCGGATACATGGCGAATCTCGCCGTGCTCACCACGTTGCCGGAAGAAGGGGACGTGATTCTCTCGGACGAGCGCAACCATGCGAGCCTGATCGATGGCATCCGGCTCTCGCGAGCGCGCCGGGTCGTGTTTCCGCATAATGATGTGGAGGCGCTGCGACGCCTGGTGGAAGAGACCAGCGGGCAGAAATTCGTGGTGGTGGAATCG
>JAOAPQ010000147.1 GCA_025462965.1 Bryobacterales bacterium | reverse complement strand
ACCACACGGGAATTGGCGGCGGCAATCGTGCCATCGGTAAAGCTTCATCCAGCGGCAACCGTTTCTCACCGCGAAAGCGAATTGAACCCCCGTTGGGCTCTGGGTGGCCTGAGATAGACTGAACTCTAGGATTTCCCGATCACGTCCGCCATGCTTTCAAGACGAATGTTACTAGCTGCTTCGTTGGCCGCGCAGGTTTTCGCCAAATCGAAGTTGTTCAGCCGGATTGGCCTTGAGATCTATTCCCTGCGAGTTGAAGCGGAAAAGAATCTCCCGGCCACCCTCGCCGCCATTCGCCGGTTAGGCATTCGCGAGGTGGAGGTGTCAGGGTTGTACGGGCACCCTGCTACAGAATTCCGGCGCATGCTGAACGCGAACGGCCTTCAAGCTACCTCAATGATGGCCGAGTATGACGAACTTGCGCAGGATCCCGATGCCGTTGCCGCGCGGGCTCACATTCTCGGCGCGGAATACGTCGTGTGTGGAACCATTCCTCATAAACTCAAGTACCTTTCCGTTGCGGATTGCGGGCCGGCGTCGCAGAAGCTGAATCTGTGGGGCGAGCGTTTGCACCGGGCGGGTCTGCGCTGCTGCTACCACACCCACGGAACAGAGTTTCAGACTTTTGAGAACAGGACCGTCTTTGACGTATTGGCGCAGGAGGCGGACCCTCGCTACCTCAACTTTGAGATGGACATTTTCTGGATCGTTTACGGGTTTCAAGATCCAGTCGCCATGTTGAAGCGCTACGCGGGGCGGTTCCCGCTGATGCATGTGAAAGACATCCGGAAAGGAACGGTTCTAGGTGGTTCACCGGCGAATGTGAAGGAGGAAGACAGCGTATCGCTGGGGCAGGGTTTGGTGGATATCCCGGCTGCTTTGCGTGCGGCGGAGGAGTTTGGCGTTCAGCACTATTACATCGAGGATGAAGCCATTGATGCCTTGGCGCAGTTGCCGGCAAGCTTGGAGTATCTGAAGAAGCTAGACTTGTGACCTGTGGGCCGGGCCGCACCACTGCGCTACGAATAAAAGTAACGTTTGCGCAGCCCGTATGAGGGATTCGATTTCCACATATTCGTCTGCCGCGTGCGTGTTGCCGCCCTTGGCACCCCAGATAGCGGAAGGAATCTGAAAACCGTCCTGCAGGATGAAGAGATCGCAGGGACCTTCAATTCCCGAGATGTTCGGTTCGCGTCCCAGGACTCTGCTTGCGCAAGCGGAGAGCTCTTGCACTACATCCTCGGCGCGCGCGGTGAAAGAGCCCGGTATCCAGCGAATGGGCAGACTAACTTCGGGCATCGCTGGGTAAGTTTCCGGGGCGCTCTCGATTAATTCCCGAAGCCACGTGAAAAATTGGCGCTCCACGGCGTCTTGCGTTTCGCCCGGCATCAGCTGCCAGTACAGTTCCACTTGGGCGGTTTCCGGCACCGTGATCGGCTCGCTGAAACCCCACGGCGCGGTGAACACTTTCGTCACGGTTACCGGAACGTGATCTACATGGGCGAAATACATCCCGTGCGGCGGCACCGTCGCACGCTGCTTCGCGAAACTCCCCACATTGGCCAGAAAGTGGGTGAGTTGAGGGACCGTTCCTGCTGGAAACAGCCCACCCTGCAAGATTCCCCCGGCAGCGCGAAAAGTAATGTGCGCTGTGCGGCCGCCGCGTTGCGCGGGACATACCCGCAACGACGAAGGTTCGGAAAGAATGGCTGCGTCAGCATTGTACCCGCGTAGCCGTCCCGCCAGGGTGCCGTTTGAACCGCCAAATTCTTCATCCACCACGGATTCGAAGAGAAGGTGGCCCGCCAAAGGCAAACCCATGGCCGCAATGCATTCCATGACGAACAGATTAGTGGCTATCCCGGCCTTCATATCGTTCGCACCCCGGCCGTAGATGCGGTTTCCCTCCACCTGTGCGCCAAGCGGATCGCGAGTCCAGTTTTGCGTGCCCGTGGGCACGGTATCGATATGCCCTGACAGTAACAGAGACCTGCCTCCGCCAGTTCCCAAGCGGCGAGCCGCTACGTTAGGCCGGCCAGTGTAGTCACGCCCGGGATGATAAAGGGGATGCTCACGCAACCCAACGACCTCTTGCAATTCGTAAACCTCCGGGTGCAAACCGCAAGCCTGAAGGCGTTCCGCAATCCACATCTGGCAAGCCCGTTCAGCGCCGAATGGGGGTTTATTCTGCGAATCCATGCGAATCAGTTCACGCGTAAGGGCGACCAGCCGATCCTGGCGTTCTTCCACGAAGCGGAGAATATCGTTCTGTAAACCGGAGGGGACGTTGGGGCCGTGAATCTCAGGTGAAGGCGGCATGTGTCAGAAGTGCAAGTTAGTTGTTTGCTGCAAGTAAGCGTATGATGGACCTTCACGCAGAGTCAATGGAAAGCAACAATTTTGTCCTAATTGTTTTTGACAGTTGCCGGTATGACGCTTTCGTCAAGGCAGCGCCGAAGACCATGCGAAGGCTGGGACGCGTGGAGAAGCGGTGGGCGTATGCTTCATGGACCGCGCCATCCCACTACAATCTGCTGATGGGTCTCATGCCGCACACCAGTCCGCGAGGCGTTTTTGCTTCGGACTACTACCGGCGCGACTTCCTAAAGTTTAATGAAAGATTGGGCCAGGAAGGGCTGGAGTTCAAAAAATTCATTCCCCGCCTGTACCTGCCCGTGATGCTCCAGAACCTTGGGTATCGTACACACGCCATGGTTTCGCTTCCGGTCCTGAACCCGTTAACCATCCTGAACTCCGGCTTTGACAGTTACAGGCTGATGGAACGCCACAATGATATGGCGGCCATGGTGGCGGAGATGAAGTTTAGTGAAGAGCAGCCTTCGTTTTATCTGTTGAACGTGGGCGAGACGCACTATCCGTACGCGCTTCCGAGCGAGCCCCCGGAACACTGGCCGCGCGTCAGCGGCGTCCATGGCGTATTCAAGCATTTGGATGATCATGTGGTGGGCGGCAAACTGCGCCGGACCCGCGAGAAAGCTTTTGACTTGCCGAAGCTGAAGGAACTGCAGCAGCGCCAGGTGATGGGGGTGAAGTATTTGGACGGAGTGGTAGAACAGATGTTCGACAAACTACCGCAGAACACCTACGTCACCATTACGTCAGATCATGGGGAGCTGTTCGGGGAAGATGGCTATTTTGGGCATGGTCCTATCCAGCATGAGAAGGTGTTGGAAGTGCCTTTCCTGGAAGGAAAGTTACGGTGAAGTCCATGCGGCGTGCCCGCTTCGCTGCGGGAGTCATTCTCTGTTTGGCAATCCTCTGCCAGTGGCATAACCGCGACCTCAGCATCCCGGAGATTGCGTACATCGGGCCTGGCGCGGGCTTCGCGTTCCTCGGCTCTTTTCTAACGATCATTCTTTCCTTGCTGGCGAGCCTGGTCTCACTCCTGGTTTGGCCGTTCCGCATACTATGGCTCGCTCTCCGCAGGCGCGGTCGTTTTGCGAAGGCACAGGTGAAGAAGGTGATCTTCCTGGGGTTGGACGGCCTGGATCCTGAACTGACCGAACGCTGGATGGCGGAAGGCAAACTACCGAACCTGAGCCGGCTTCGTGCCGAAGGTTGCTATCACCGCCTGAGGACCACGTTTCCTCCGTTGTCTCCCGTGGCGTGGTCCACGTTTGCAACGGGCGTCAATCCTGCGAAACACAACATTTTTGATTTTTTGAATCGCGATCTGCGCACTTACGCCCCGGAGCTTTCATCCGCGAAGGTGCGGACCACTACGCGATACTTCCAATTAGGGCCTTGGAGGATTCCGTTGACGAAGAGCTCAGTCGAGTTTCGGAGAAAGAGTGAACCGTTCTGGAAAATCTTAGGCCGGAACGCAATCGGGAGCACGATTCTGCGAGTCCCTATCACCTTCCCGCCGGAGCGGTTCGAGGGGCGAATGCTCTCGGCCATGTCTACACCGGATCTACTCGGGACTCAAGGTAGCTTCACTGTGTTTTCGACAGGTCCGGAAGGTATGCCCTCTGAAGGCGGCACGAGATGCCGGCTCATGCGGAATGGCGATGCCTTCGAGGCGCATGTGGCAGGGCCCGAACTTAGTACCGTGCCGTTCCGGCTAATTCCCACTGCAACAGCTACGGAGATGCGTCTAGAGGTCGGCGGCACCGCGCTGACGGTTCGCGTCGGGGAATACACGCCGTGGATCCGCCTCCGCTTCCGCACTGGAAGATGGCGTAAGACCCCCGGCATTGTGCGCTTTCTGCTGACGAGCAAGGATCCTGAGATTTCGCTGTATTTAACGCCGGTGGAAATTGATCCCGAAAACCCCGCGCTACCGATTAGCCACCCCGGCTTCTACGCGGTCTATCTGGCGAAGCTTTTGGGTTCGTTTGCCACCTTGGGGATGGCAGAGGATACCTGGGCACTGAATGAAGGAGCCATTGATGAGGATGCCTTTCTGGCGCAGGCAAAGTCCATTCAGGAAGAGCGGGAGAAGATGTTCTTCAATGCGTTAGATCATACGCGGCGGGGCGTGGTGGGATGTGTTTTCGATACCACGGACCGCGTGCAGCATATGTTCTACCGCTACCTTGATCCGGCTCAAAGTGAAAACGGGCGGTCACGCCACGCGGGTGTGATTGAGGCGCTGTACCGGGATATGGACCGCGTGGCAGGCCGGACCATGGAGTACGCGGATGGGGACACCGCCCTGTTTGTTCTTTCCGATCACGGCTTTTGTGCGTTCCGGCGCGGGGTGAATCTGAACGCTTGGTTGCTTCGAAACGGGTACCTGCATTTGAAAGAGGGCCTCGGAGATGGGGCAGGGTATTTGGAGGGCATCGATTGGCTGCGCACGCGTGCTTACACGTTCGGCTTGAGTGGCATCTACCTGAATCTGGAAGGACGCGAAGCCCAGGGCATTGTGCCGAAGGACCAAGCGAAGCGGCTCAAGGCGGAGTTGATCGCGAAACTGGCTGGTCTGCCCGACCCGGAACAGGGCGAACTTGCGGTTCAGGATGTATACGATTCGGAGACAATCTATCAGGGCCCTTACCGTGAAGCCGCGCCGGACCTGATTGTCGGCTATGCATCGGGGTACCGCGCCTCGTGGGGCGCGGCGAAAGGCGCCGTGACGACGCTGGTATTCGAAGACAACGCAAAATGTTGGAGCGGGGACCATTGCGTGGATCCGTCCATCGTACCCGGAGTGCTGTTTGCAAATCGCAAACTCGAGGCCGACGACCCCGGAATTGAGGACATGGCCCCAACCTTTCTGGCACTGTTTGGGATTGCTCCTCCGCTATGGATGGAGGGCAAATCGCTGGCTCCGGCCGCGTAGACGAAACGATTCGTATGGCAGACAAAGTCAACGTCAAGCTCAACAAGGCACTCTGCGAACGCGCGCGGCAGATTGTGGAAAAAGTTGGCTACAGCTCGCTTGAAGAGTACATCGAGCATGCCGTCGGTCGCGACCTGTCGACACTGGAGCAAGCCGAGTCGAAGGAGGACCTCATCCGCAAAATGAAAGGGCTAGGGTATCTGGAGTGAGCGAAGTGGAATTGGGCGGCGGCGCGTTTTGGTCGGTCGTATTGCTGGGTGCGTGTTCGGGCGCAATCTCGTTTCTGGCGTTCCGCCGCTGGTCTGACGCGGGAGCACTTCGGAGCGCAGGAAACGCCGCGTTGGCGCATCTATTGGAGTTCCGATTGTTTGCAGATGAGCCCGCACTGATTATGAGAGCGCAGCGCGATTTGCTGTTCGCGAATGGGCGCTGGTTGCGCCTTTTGCTTGCGCCGATGCTTCTGCTGAGCCTCCCTTTCGCTCTCGTGATTGCCGTTGCGGATGCCTTTTTCAGCCGCGCTCCCCTTCGGACAGGAGAACCTGCGGTAGTCACCGCTCACTACGTCCGGCAACTGCCGGATCTGCGATTGATCCCGCCGGATGGGTTTCAGGTGGAGACTGCACCGGTGCGTGTGACGAGTGAAAATGAAGTAAGCTGGCGCGTTCGCCCGCTTCGCAGCGCAAGGGGCAACCTGCAGCTCAGGTGGGACTCGCGCGTGCTCGAAAAGTCTGTAGTGGCCGGCAGCGGACCCGGATGGATCTCGGAACAGCGCTCCGGGTCTGTACTCGGTTACCTTGCTCATCCGGCGGAGTATCCTTTTCGCGACGGAACCGTTGACTGGGTGCGGATTCAATATCCCCTCGCGACCGTTTTCGGTCACAACTGGCTCACCTGGTTCTCTATCGCCGCATGCTGCGGAGCACTTGCTTCAGTAATGAGAGGTCTACAATCGTGAACGGATTGCTTCTTTCGCTCTTGTTGTTCTGTGTCATGGCGCAGGCGGCGGTTCCCTCCGCGCTGTTTCGCCGAGGGTATACCGTGATCCCCGAACCCCAGCACGTCCAGTTGACCGGCGGCGATTTTCGCTTCGATGCCGGTTGGAAGATTCAACAGGGCCCTGGAGTTTCGGGCGACTCCGTCGCGATTCGTAGCCTCACGGAGGGCTTGGCGGAACGATACGGGCTTGCACTGACGGGTTCCGGCCCAGATCGCACCGTGGTTCTCGAGATCAGATCGGGGGCGGTGGAGCCCGGCGCCAGTCAGGATCGTGACCGGGCCGAGATCGCCAGCCAGGCATACCACATCATTGTGAAGCCCGCGGAAATCCGTCTGATTGCCAATGCCGAGCCGGGCTTGTTTTATGCGGCGCAGACACTGCTTCAGCTTTTGAACGCTCCCCGAGGCAACCTTCACCTGCCGGAGGGCGAACTCGCCGATTGGCCCGATTTACAAATGCGGCAGATTTACTGGGATGATGCACATCATCTGGAGAAGTTGTCCGACCTGAAGGCCGCAGTCCGGCAGGCCGCATTCTTCAAGATCAATGGCTTTATTTTGAAACTGGAAGGCCATTTTCAATACCGGAGTGCGCCGGCGATTGTGGAGCCTCAAGCGCTTTCCCCGCAGGAATTTCAGGAGTTAACGGATTACGCGCTGCGCTATTACGTGCAGGTGATTCCTTACCTGGATGCGCCGGCACACATTGCGTTCATTCTGAAACATCCGGAATACAAAGCGTTGCGCGCGTTCCCGGATAGCAACTATGAACTATGCACCACGAATCCCAACTCTCTGAAGCTGATATACGGCATGTACGACGATCTGCTGGCGGCAAACAAGGGCGTGAAGTACTTCTATCTTTCCACTGACGAAGCGTACTACGTGGGTTGGGCAGACAACGCGCAATGCCGTGAGGCCACGCAAGCGAAAGAACTCGGTTCGCGAGGTAAGCTGCTGGCGGAGTTCGTGTCGAGTGCAGCCAATTACTTGCATGAACGCGGTCGCACGGTGGTGTTTTGGGGCGAATATCCGCTGAAGCCGGAAGATCTGGGAGCTTTGCCGACGCATATTGTAAACGGCGAAACTTATGGGGACGCGTTTGACCCTATTTATAAAAAGCGTGGCATTCGCCAGATGATCTACAACGCCACTGAAGGGGAGGAGCAGCTCTTTCCGCAGTACTATTTGTGGCCGCCAATTGAACGCATTCACCCACTCCACGAAACGGAGCGCCGGGTGCAGGATGCTGTCTCAAAGATCATTACCGAGCCTGCGCGCCGCAATGCGGATCTCCTGGGACTTGTGATTGCCGGGTGGGGAGATATGGGCGTACACCCCGAAGCATTTTGGCTGGGTTACGCGGCGATTACCGCGACCGGCTGGAATCCGGCTCCGGTTGGGTCACAGCAATCCGTAAGCTCGTTTTACCCGCTGTTCTACGGGGCTGAAACTGTCGACATGGACCGGGTTTACCAATTGATGAGCTTCCAGACCCAAATGTGGACGGATACCTGGGACGTGGTGGATTCTACGGCACGGAAACCGATATGGGGAAACTCCGACCGAATCTTTACGCCTCCGCATCCGGCCCGTGACCACACCGTTCCGTTGCCTCCAACACCAGGTGCGGACCTTCGCCGGTCAGGCAATTGGCGTGAAGCGAATGGACGCAGGTTACAGATTGCGGCCCGGGCCGCTGCTGAGAACGATGAGCTTGTCGGACTGCTGAACGCGAATATGTCTAAGGCCCAGACAAACCGGTACGGCCTTGAGGTTTTTCTAGCCATCGCTGGACTTTGCCGGCAAAACCTGGACATGTTGCAGGGTCTGCAAATTGTAGACGCGGCTCTCAGTGAAGCACAAGAGGCGACAGAGCCTGCCAAAGCGGTAGCAGCTGCGGACAGAGCACTGGCTGCGGCGCGTACGATTCGCGGCGAGCGAAACTCTGCTTATCAGGATGCATTACAGACTTGGAACAGGAGTTGGCTGCCGCGCGTGGAACAGGCGAACGGGAGGCGCTTTCTGCATGAAGCAGATGACGTAAAAGATCATCTGCCGGACCGCACTGTGGACATGAGCTATCTAATTTACCGCGAACTGCTTTTGCCGTTCGACGACTGGTACCGGCAAACCGAGGACTCGCGCAATCAGTATGCCCAGGCCCACAAGTTGCCCGAAAAGAAGACCGCCTTCAACTGGAGCGATCTGCACTGAGCATTGTGAAGCTAGGCGCCGCTGCGAAGCGCATTCTGAGACCACTCGAGGTCCGCGGCGCCAACCGGGCCGCTGTGCTTCTGCTGCTGCAACAGAGCGATTATTTGTCGCGCGCCGACGTCGCACGCCAGAGCGGGCTCTCTGAAGGAGCCATCTCACGCATTGTGATGGACCTGCTGGACGAAGGTTTGGTACGCGAAGATGGAGCCGAAAACTCGACCGGCGGACGCCCTGGCCGCCGCTTAGCGCTTGATCAGCGCCGGGTTGTATTTGGAGCCGAGATACAGAATTGGGAAACGCGCTGTGCCATGTGCACTCTCCGTGGCCGTGTTGTGCGCACCGAACGGTTCCGAACGCCGGAATCTGCGGTGGAGACACTGGAACAGGTTGCCCGCAGCTTCACCACGCTCAGCAAAGAATTCGGGCAGGACCGGGTTCCCGGCATAGGGATCTGTGCGCGCGGAATCGTGAATAGTGAGACCGGAGTTTTGGTTCTGGGCAACACCGCCGAGTGGCACAACGTTCCGGTTCGCGAGTTTCTGGAGAGACGGCTGAAGGAACCGGTCGAGGTCGAAAACAATGTTCGCGCCGCAGCCTTGGCTGAGTACACGTATGGCTTGCCTGATGTCGCGGGCCGGCACTGTTTCTTGTTCGTAAAGGTGGACGAAGGCGTCGGTATGGGCGTGCTCTTTGACGGGAAGCTCTATCCAGGGCCCCACATGGCCGCTGGAGAGTTCGGCCAGATGGTGATTGAAGCCTTCCCCGGGGAAGAGCGTCACGACCGGCCTGGATGCCTGGAGCGCCTGATCTCCAACCCTGCTATCTGCAACAAATACGCGGATCTGGTGGGGAACCGCCGGCAGAACAACGGGGGTGATACATCGGCGCGCGTGCGGCGCATCGCAGAGATGGCGCGGGCCGGAGACCTTAGCGCCAGGCAAGTGATCCGAGAGGTTTCCCGCCATCTCGGGCTCGGCATCTCCAACATGGTTTGGGCGCTTGATGCAGATGCCGTAGTGGTGGATGCCCCCATTACCGAGGCATGGAGTGAGGTGGAGTCGGTATTGCGCCGGCAATTGCCGGACGCGCGCGAACTCCTGGGCGGGAATGCCTTGTTGGTGCGGCCTTCGGTGTTCGGCGGTGAGGCCGCCCTGATTGGAGCTGCCACGCTACCCCTAGCCTCAATTTTCGCCGGGCTGCCCCCCATGACGAGTCCAGCGGGGGTTAGGCGGTGACGTCACCCGCTCGCTCATTGAAGCGGGTACTTTCCCGGCGTGACCTGGTTTTATACGGACTCGTAATTCTCGGTCCTACTGCGCCGTACCCCATCTACGGAATCGTGCAGCAGCTTTCACGGGGACACGCCGCACTTGGATACCTAATCGCGATGGTAGCTGTGCTGTTCACGGCCGCGAGCTACGGGAAGATGTCGCAGGCCTTCCCTTCAGCGGGGTCCACGTACAGTTACGCGCGACACGCATTAAGCGAGCATGCCGGATTCCTCGCAGGATGGGCCATGATTTTGGACTACATGCTGATCCCGC
Organism: Bryobacterales bacterium; assembly: GCA_025462965.1. Lineage (GTDB taxonomy): Bacteria > Acidobacteriota > Terriglobia > Bryobacterales > Bryobacteraceae > JALYXI01. The sequence goes on along the minus strand of JAOAPQ010000147.1, from coordinate 21,400 downwards.
TGGTAAGCATTATCTATGCCGCGCTTACAGCGCATCGCCTACTGCCGGCCGTTGCTTACGAAGCGTGGGCCGTGACATTTGCCATCGTGCTCACGCTGATCAACATTCCTGGGATACGCGTCACGGCGCGCGCAAGCGAAGCCATGTTGGGCGTCATGGGTGTGTGTGCCGTTGCATTCCTGGTGCTTGCCGCCCGATACGTTGTGGCCGCCCATGGCCTCGGCGGACTCTTCGACGTGGCCGCTGTGTTTCACCGGGATACTTTTGGCCTCAGCCCCGTGATGTTGGGCGCGGGTGTGGCAGCCATGTCCTATATAGGTTTTGATGCGATCTCCACTCTTGCGGAGGACACGGTCGAGCCTGAGCGAAATGTCGGGAGTGCCACGCTGATTGTCTGTTTGTTGCAGACCGCGATCTGTTTCTTCACCGTCTACCTGGCAGCGCTGGTTTGGCCGGACTACCGCTCGTTTCCCGAGCCTGATACGGCGATCCTGGATATCGGCCGCAGGTTGGGTGGCGTGTGGATGTTCGGGTTCCTGACTTTTATTCTGCTGGTAGCTGGGCTGGCAAGCGCGTTGACCGGCCAAGCGGGCGCATCGCGTCTTTTGTACGGAATGGGGCGCGATGGTGTGATCTCCAGGAGGATATTTGCGCATTTGGACCCGCGGTTTTCAACACCCACCCGCAGCATCTATCTGATGGGCGCTTTCACCCTGGTGTCCTCGGTTTTTCTCCGCTTCGAAATCGCGGTGGAGTTGCTGAATTTTGGCGCCTTTGCGGGTTTTATTCTTGTGAACCTGAGCGTGATCCGGCATTTCTACTTCCGTTGCCGGCAGCGCGAAGGCCTAGATCTGTTCAAGAATCTTTTTTTTCCAGCGTGTGGAGCGGGGTTTTGCGCTTATCTCTGGTTTAGTCTTAGCGGGAAGGCTAAAATCTCGGGATTTGTTTGGCTTGCGATTGGCGTGGTTTACCTGGCGATTCTGACGCGCGGCTTTCGCGTGATGCCGCAACCACTTGGTTCGTTGCAGGAAGCGCCGGGCGCGGAGTAGGTTGCATCTCGTGTAGCGGGGGGTTTCTTGTTGCTGTAAAGTTAGTCATGCGTTTTCCTCGCACCCCCCGCCGCGAATTCCTGAAGACCGCCGCCGGTTCAGCACTTCTCTCGCTCGCACCGGCTGGTCCGGCGGTGGCTGCGAACGACCGTATCTCGGTCGCTTTCGTCGGTGTGGGCACGATGGGAACGGATAATCTGAGGGCTGCGATGGCTCAGCAGGGGGTAGCCATCAGCGCGATCTGCGACGTTTACCAACCTCACTTGGAACGCGCCGTGGCCTTGGCGCGCCGCAACAATCATCAACCACAGGAAATAGCGGATTTTCGCGAAGTGCTCGCCAATCCGTCCATTGACGCGGTCTGTGTCTCAACGCCGGACCATTGGCATCCTTACATCACCGTGGAAGCTTGTAAAGCGGGGAAGGACGTTTATGTGGAGAAGCCCGCCTGCGTTTCTATCGACGATGGTTGGCCCATGGTGGATGCAGCGCGCAAGCATGCCCGGGTAGTACAGGCCGGAACCTGGCAGCGTTCCGGACAGCATTTCCAGAAAGCGTGTGAACTGGTGCGGAACGGGTCAATCGGCAAAGTGACGATGTGCAAGACGTGGATCTATAGTAATCAGCCGCAAGCGGGCATTGGCAATCCTGCAAACAGTCCGGTTCCCCCCGGGCTGAATTGGGACCTTTGGCAGGGCCCGGCACCGGCGCGCCCGTTCAACCCCAACCGGTTTGGTGTCTACCCGAATGCATACTCGTACTTCCGTTTTTTTTGGGACTACGCCGGCGGGCAGTTGACGGATTCCGGAGTTCACATGCTGGATATTGTGCAGATGGCGTTCCAGGAGCGGATGCCGCTTGCCGCCACGGCGCTTGGCGGTAAGTTCTGGTTCCAGGACGATACGGAGACGCCGGATACACTGCAAGTGACGTACGAATACCCGGGCTTTTTGGCCACTTGGGAGCACCGCTCGAACAACACGGAAGCAACTAAAAGCCGACTGATGGGCGTCTCCTTTCATGGCACGCTCGGCACAGTATACGTGGATCGAACTCTCTGCCGCCTTACGCCTGAGGCAGGTTCCGGTATTCCGCCTTTTGAGATGGCGCGAGTGTCCGACCCTCACCTGCTTCATTGGGCAAACTTCATCGATTGCGTCCGGACTCGGAAACGGCCAAATAGCGATATCGAGACATGTGTCCGGTCTTCCGCCACCAGTATTTTGGGCAACGTGTCCTACAGAAGTAAGCTGCGAACGGACTGGGATGAAGCGAGGCGTACTGTGGCGCAACCCGAAGCGCGCAGACTTCTCGCTCCCCATTCTCGCCCCGAGTGGGCTCTAAAGCCTAGCTAACGGGCCGGCTTGGATTGACAAACACTTTCGTAACTTGTTATTCTCAGCCCAATTTGCTGATCGTCCTCGGAGGGGATCATTTCCGTGAATAGTTTCTTGCCACTCTTCAGAAAGTCCGTAATCGCCCTGGTGGTTGTCGCCCTGCCGCTCGGAGCGCAGACCGGCCTCGGCATCGTTACAGGCACTGTACGTGACGCCTCCGGATCCGCCATACCCAAGGCGGCAGTGGCTCTAACCAATACCGCCACCGGAGGAACCAGGAAGGTGGCGTCCAACGACTCTGGCGTTTACTATCTGGGCAGTCTCCAGGTGGGGCCCTACCGGTTGACTATAAACGCGGCAGGCTTCTCTCCCTGGGAACGCGATTTTCAAATCGAGGCTGGCCAAACAGTCACACTGGACGCCTCTGTCAGCATTGGGAATGTCGAATCGAGAGTGGAAATAACCGCGGCTGCCGCTGAGATTGCGACGGAAGGCTCGCAGCTTAGTGATGTGAAAACTGCCAAGGTAATCCATGACTTGCCCCTTAACGGACGCCGGATCAGCAATCTCTTCACGCTCACGCCGGGCGTTGAAGGAGGCCAGAATACTCAGGGCGGCGATAATCCGCGCACCAACGGCATGATGGTTGGCTCGACGGAGATGCTGCTCGATGGAATGTCGTACGTGGATCGCTTCGGAGGTGGTATCTCCCGGGTGCAACCGGGCCTCGATACCATCCAGGAATACCGAATTGAAACAGCCGGGTCCGGTGCGGCGTTCGACCGGCCCGCGACGATTCAGTTGGTCACCCGCAGTGGCACCAACCAGTTTCACGGAGGGTTGTTTGAAACTTTCCGCAACAACTACAGCGGTCTGGTGGCCCGAGCCACCCAGGACGGCAATACGCCGGCAAAATTAATTCGCAACGAGTTTGGTGGTTTCGTGGGCGGACCGATTGTGAAGAATAAGGCTTTCTTCTTTTATGACCAGGAACATCTCCGCCAACGCTCGCAGGTGTTTGCACAGACTGCTGTCCCGACCGACGCGATGTGGAATGGCGATTTCAGCAACGCGGTGGATACCAGCGGCAGCAAGATCATCATTTACAACCCCTTCAGCACTGATGCCAAAGGGAACCGCACGCCGTTTCCTGGCAATGTAATCCCGCAGAATCTTCTAAACCAGCAGGTTTTAAAAGGCTTTCGTAGCGTGAGCCCCGCCCCTCAGGGACCAAACGCAAGTGCGAATCCGTGGATCTCAGAGAACTTTCAGACTTATTACCCGCAAATCACCGACACGAATTCATATACCGGCAAGTTCGACGAGATTCTCACCAGCAAAGACAACCTTTCGGTTCGCTACACCCAATCCAAGTTCAACTTCCTGCAGCCAGGTGGACAGTATGGGTTTCCGCCCCAGGGGGTGACCAATGCCACAGGAACCGGGGCGCGGGTTTCTAGCGTGTACAACATAGTGACTCACTTCACGCATGTATTCACGCCAACGCTGCTGAATGACCTGCAACTAGGGGTGCAACGGTCTGAAAACCGTCAGGGCACCAACTCCGATTCTACGAATTGGAGTTCCATCTTAGGGTTACCAAATCCGTTCGGCGCTACTGGCTGGCCCACCGTATACACGGACGCTTACAACATGTTCTACGGCGGCGGCTGGGATTCAGATAACCGCAAGGCGCAGAACATGACCCACTACCAGATTGATGACAACGTGACGTTCACAAAAGGCCGGCACACTCTGAAGTTCGGCTTCAAAGGCCGCCTGGAACGGAATAACGTTGTGGAACTGCAGCAGGCTCAGGGGTCTCATTCCTTCGACAGTGCCTGGACGGGGCTCTACGAAGCAGCGGGGAATCAAGTTACGCCTTTCACCGGCTCTGGTTTGGCGAGCCTTGAGTTAGGCTTGCCCGCATACCTCTCAAACCAGTTCAATCGGGGCTATTTCTACTTTCAGCAAAAAGAGGTGGGGCTCTACGCTGATGACACTTGGAGGCTCTCGCCCAAGCTGACCCTCAGCCTGGGCTTGCGCTACGAATTCTGGACGCCCTACCGCGAGAAGTATGACAGGCTGGTCAACATCGATCTGAAATCCCTTAGTCCTACTTCTATGCAAGTGGTGCTGCCTGATGACAGAACACTGAACAGCATTCCCGGCCTTCCTAAAGAAGTGATTCAGTCCTGGGCCGCCCGCGGACTCACGGCCGTGTCCGCCAACTCCATCGGCTTCCCCAGCGCTCTTACGCCAAATGTATGGAATGACATTGCTCCCCACCTTGCGCTCGCCTACAGGGCTAGCGATAAGTGGGTCATACGCGGCGGTTATGGAACGTTCTACTGGCCTATGCCGCTCTCCCAGATTCTGCAATCTGCCCGCGTGAATGCGCCCCTCAATTTGCGTTATCAGAACAGCGTCGATGATGCCCAGGGTACGAATGCCTCCTACGCCCTAACATCGGTGCCTGCAAAAACGGACATGCTTGGGTCAAACGGCGCCGCCACGGTAAGCGCCGCAAGTGTCTCTAGCTCGGCGCAATCCTTCCTTGCCGCCGACGTTAATAAGTGGTCTGACAACCGTTCACAGCAGTGGACATTCAGCGTGGAACGCGCTTTGATGGCTAACACGATTTTCAAACTGGCCTACACGGGTAACCACGGCAGCAATTTGCAGCAAAACTGGGACGTGAACGCCCCGTTATCCAAGTACAACTACCAGGCGCAGAACCGCACCGCTGCCCCGACGTTTGCCTACAGCCGCCAGTTGGATCCCAATTGGAACCTGACCGGTGCTGATGGTGTTCTGCGGCATAACGGGTATTCCAACAGCAATTCCATTCAGGCCAGCATCGAGCGTCGGTTTTCGAGCGGTCTGTCTTTTCAGATGTTTTATGCGTTTACCCGCTCCCTCACCACCAATGACAGCGGCGGATTCAGCTTCGGGGGCGCCGGAGGTTTCAACGCCTCCTCCAGTGGAAACGGGAGCCAAGGTGGTGGAACTTCAGGTTCCGTTCCCGCCAATAGTGAAATCCTGGGAAATCCCAACCTGAGCGATAGCCAGCGTCTCCGGCTGCTTTACACAAATTCCAGCCAAGTGCCGCCCCAGCGCGTTACCTGGAACGGGATCTATGAGCTGCCAGTTGGCAAAGGCAAGAAGTACCTGGGCAATTCCGGCCGGCTGCTGGACGCCGTAGCGGGAGGTTGGCAATTAGGCTTTATTGGGACTTGGCAGGGTGGCTTTTGGATGGGCGTCAACTCCGGCGAGTATCTGAACGGTGACCCAACGCTGAGCCCGGACCAGCGTGTGAACCTGACAATCTTTGGACAGAATCAGAAGCTTTGGTTCGCTGGGGATTTCGACCCCACGCAGGCTTCAAATGTAAACGCGGCGGCGCTCCAGAAGATAGTTCCTGTTAATCGCGGTTCGCGTTCACTACGTCCTCTTGGCCCCAATTTCGATAACCGCTTGCCACAGACTCTCGCCGATGGCACGGTGATTCAGACTTCAATTACGGATAACGTGAATTCAAACTCGCGCAACTTCATGCTCGGACCTTCGAGCTGGAATCAGGATCTGTCAGTGTTCAAATACATCAGATTCACCGAAAGCCTCCGGCTCCGGATGAGCGGCGACTTCTTCAACGCTTTCAATCATCCAACGCTTAACAATCCAAATGCGACCACGGGGTTAATCAACTTAAGTTCCCAGGCCAACACACCGCGCATCATCCAAATCGGCGCCCGGCTGGAGTTCTAGCCGGTCTTACCATAGGCTTTGCGAATGTACCTACGATGTGGAACGCTCCTCTGCCTCGCTGTCTGCGGTAGCGTTCCGGGTCTCCCGCAAACGGTGCGTTTGGACGACCGTCTCTCTTCCGCGTCGGTTCAGTCTTCGACGGCTGCAAGCGCCGCAACCGCCGCTGAACCCGTGGTCTGGCAGAACTTTTTCTCGCCATCGGATGTTACATGGCAGGTGATTCGCGGTAGCGCGACGGTAAAGAACGGCAACTTGATGATTAAGGGCGAAGGTTCCACGCCCGTTCTCTTTTCTCCGAAACAGCCCGCAATTGATTGGACTCTTTACCGCGGGGTGGAAGTCCGCATGTCGGCCCAAGGCGGAAAAGAGATCAAAATCAGGATTGGGGATTTCGAAAGCAAGCAGCAACTCGGTCCCGTTGCGCAATACAATGTCTACCGCTTCGAAATCGACGTTGATGCGCCCAAGGGCAGCCGAGTACTGGGCCTAATGCCTACGGACAGCCTGACGGATCCCGTTGCGATTCGATCCATAAAGCTGATCCCGAAGCCCGCAGGGTTCCCGAACCCAGCCGGTCTCCAGACGATCGGGAAACGTGACGAGTACCGCAACTCGCTATACGTGCACTCGCCATCGACACTGAAGTTCCATGTCGCTATCCCGGCTAGGGGCCACTTGCACTTAGGGATGGGCACTACGGCCAAATCCGCCCCGGTCACGTTTCTGGTTCTTCTGGACGGACGCGCGCCTCCTCTTTATGCGCACACCCTGAACGATCCGGATGCCTGGGAGGACGCCGATTTGGACGTTTCAAGATGGGCCGGGAAGAGCGTAGACCTTCAGCTCAAGACCGAAGCTGCCGAAGGCGTTGTTGGATTGTGGAGTAACCCGTTGCTGACCAGCGACGCCCCGAAGTCCCGTCCAAACGTTCTCATCTACACCATTGACACCCTGCGAGCGGATCATGCCAGCGTCTACGGTTACGGCCGCGACACCACTCCGTTCCTGAAAAAGCTTGGCAATTCAGGTGTTGTGTTTGAAGACTGTCAGGCACAAGCTACCTGGACAAAGGCTTCCATTGCCTCTTTGATGACCTCACTATATGCCTTCACTCACGGTATTGTCAGGGATGCCGATACGATCCCGCCTGGTGCGAAGACGCTAGCTGAGCAATTGCGAGGCGCGGGCTACGTGACATCAAGCATCGTTTCTACACCATTCGTCGGAAGAGCCACGGGCCTAGAACGCGGGTTCGATTACCTTCTGGAGTATCCGGTGGTGGTTCGGGAGCACAATCAACCGACAGAGCGCGACACAGATTCCGAAGCGTTGAACCGAGTAGTCTTCCCTTGGCTTGACCGGCACCACAATGAATCCTTCCTGCTCTACGCGCACGCGACCGACCCGCACGCCCCCTACAACCCGCCGCCGCCGTTCGAGGCGAGGTTCGCAAATCCCGCACAGACGGAAAATTTCCGGCGTTCCTACACGGGCCTTCGCGGCGAACATCAATATGGAGGGGCCGCAGTTGTCAATCGCGATCTGGCCCGCAAATCCGGCGTGGATCCGGACCGTTTTATTCACCAGGCGATTGACCGGTATGACGGCGAGATAGCTCACAATGACCACAGCCTGGAACTCCTGGTCGAAAAACTGAAGCAACTGGGAATTCTTGAGAACACCATGATCATTGTGATTTCTGACCATGGTGAAGAATTCTGGGACCATGGCTGGACCGGCCACGGTCAATCCGTTTATCAGGAGCTTACGCATTCACTCATGTTGATGTGGAATCCCGCGCTCTTTAAGACGCCGAAGCGCGTTCAGGAGCCGGTGCAGTTGATCGATGTCATGCCCACAATCCTAGAAGCTTTGCGTCTACCGGCTCCCGAGTTGACCGAGGGACAAAGCCTTCTCGGGTTAGGCCAAGGTAAGCCGTTCAAGAGACGCGGCACGGTGGTGGCATCGCGATTTGCAGCACCCCAGGCAGCAGGGTTGGTCCCTGAAAATTCCACCGACAGCTTCGCCTTGCTCGATTCGAAGTGGAAATTCATCTACCGGAAAAACGCGGCTGCGGCGGGAGTTAAGAAAACTGAGCTTTACAATCGCGTGGAGGATAAAGCGGAGTTGCATGACGTCGCTGATCAGAACCCTCGGGAAATCGAGCGAAGGATGGCGGAGTTACGCCTGTGGATTGATGCGCAGAACAAGATCCGCGACATCATCGGTCGTACAGGCAGATCGAAATTGGACCGAGAGACCATTCAGCAGATGCGCAGTCTGGGCTACCTGGGTGGGCCCTCTCAATAACTGCCTGTCATTTTTTCGCGGGGCTGGTTACCGTACTCTCCATTGGATGCGGACGGCCCGGGCCTGTGCAGAGCATCCCGAAGCTGATCGTGCTCGGCGTGGACGGAATGGATCCCGCCTTCGTGGAGCGGCATTGGGATGCGCTGCCCAACCTGAAGCAGTTGCGGGACCAAGGCCATTTTAGCCGCCTGGCCACCACCACTCCGCCCCAAAGCCCCGTTGCCTGGTCTACGTTCATCACAGGCTTGCCGCCTTCTGCTCACGGGATTTACGATTTCGTCCATCGCAATCCCGTCACCCTGCAGCCCTTCTCTTCCCTCTCGCGAAACGAAGAGCCGCGTTTTCATGTACCCATCGGGCCGTTTGATCTGCCGCTCTCCCCGTCGCGCGTCGCATCGTTGAGGCAGGGCACACCGTTTTGGCAGTTGCTCGTTCGTCAGGGAATCCCGGCAACCATCATGCGGATGCCGGCGAATTACCCTCCTGCGCCGTACGGTCATGCAATTTCCGGAATGGGGGTTCCTGATCTTTCAGGCACTCTCGGCACTTTCAGCTTCTTTACAGACGATCCCGGGGAATACCCGCACTCCGTTGTAGGTGGACGCATCATCAAGGTGTTCCGCGCAAATGGACGAGTGGTGCTTCCGCTCGAAGGTCCCCCGAACAGTTTGCGGAAGAAGCGTGAAGCGGTTCTGTCTGAAATCGTTCTTGATATAGATCCCGCGCGGCCTGTTGTTCGTCTCTCTGCTGGAGGCATCTTCACCGTGCTGCGGGAAGGCGAGTGGTCCGGCTGGCTCAGTACTGATTTTCCGTTGATCCACCACGCAGTTACCGTGCGAGGAACCTTTCGCGTCTACGTGAAGCAACTGCACCCGCGCCTTTCCATCTATGTATCTGCCGTGAATACCGATCCACTATCACCCGAGCTGCCGGTGAGCTTTCCAGAAACCTTCGGCCGTGAGGTGGCCATTGAAACCGGACGTTATTCCACGCTGGGCATTCCGGAAGACACTTCCGCCCTGCGTCAGCAGGTGTTCACGCTCAATGAATTCGTGTCCCAAGCAAGATTGATTTTCAATGAGGAACACCGCTTACTTCTTTATTCCTTACGGCATTTGGACGGCGGATTTCTGTTCTTCTATCTCTCCTCGGTCGATCAAAACTCACATGTCCTCTGGAGCCGCCATGAGCCGGAATTACTTTCCGTGTACCAAGCGGTCGACACGACGGTCGGGGAAATACGACGGCTTCAACCTCAAGCTGAACTGGTGATCATGTCAGACCACGGTTTCACAACTTTTGACCGTGCTGTACACCTGAATACCTGGCTTCAGCATCGAGGCTTTTTAGCGGTTAGCCAGCCGCCCGGTGAGCAGAACACTCTGGAGAATGCTGACTGGAGTTCCACCGAAGCTTACGCAATAGGGTTAAACGGCTTGTATCTGAACATGAAAGGGCGCGAGGGTCACGGCATCATCGAGCCTGGATCTCAACGCAGCGCCCTGCTAGCCAACTTGAAACAGCAACTGACTTCATGGCGCGATCCGCTCAACGGCCGTCAAATCATTGAAGTAGCTGACGAAAACCCCGTCTCAGCCAACAATGCAGCTATCGCGCCCGATGTCATTGTGGGTTATGCATCCGGGTACCGCGCCTCCTGGCAAACAGGGCTCGGAGGCGTACCGGACTCGGAGGTGGAAGACAACAAGGATGCTTGGATAGGGGACCACTGCGTGAACCCGGCGAACGTTCCTGGCGTGCTGTTTACCAGCCGGCGCGAGCTACCGGTGCCAAATAGGCTTGAGGATGTTACCAGGTTTGTGCTGCAGAGATTTGGAGTGAATTGAATGAAAACGCCGCTGAAGCTTTTTTCTGGCATCGCGTGCCTAGCGCTTTGCGCCGCGCCGCATCTAATAGCCGGTGAGTTAACTCTTCCAGCCTCCGCCCTGGAGCGCGATGCCGTAGTCCCCGCAACATACTCTCTTGCCGCGCCATTGACCGGCGCCGGCCGGTTGGCTTTACATTGGACCGACACCCTGGGCCGGGTGGTGGAAGAGCGAACGATTGCTTTCGAGGTGATTGACGAGCGCGAAATACATTTTCCGCTCGACCTTCGGCGCGCGGTCGCGATGAAGAATCACCTTCAGGCTCACGTTACTATCCAAGGAAAAGATCTGAAAGGCTCTGAGAGCAAACTGGAAGAGGATGCCGAGCTGGACTTTGTTGCCATGCCCCCCCACCGCGATTGGCGGGATTATCAGATCATTATGTGGCAACCGTATGCGAAGTCGGCGTACCCCGGGCTCCGAACTTTGGGCATAACCGGGGGCCAGCACAGCGGGCGCGCCGCAGCGTTGCCCGACGCGTTGCTCGATAACGACATGCGGTGGTACTCCGAAAACATTGGCACTGACTTCTATTCCGAATACCATCGGTACCGCCCCGATCGCATTCAGCACTGGTCGTTTTTGCAAGCCAAAGAGCTGCATCGAAAAGACCCTTCGGGCACAGAAGCTTTTAAACGTCACCCCAGCCTTTGGGATCCGGTTTGGCGCGTCCGCATCCATGACCGCCTTGTTGGGACTACCAAGCGGTATGCTCCGTACCGGCCATTCTTTTACAGCCTTGCGGATGAAAGCGGAATCGCAGACTTGGCAGCTTTTTGGGACTTTGATTTTTCTGACGAGTCGCTTGTTCCCATGCGCAAGTGGCTCCAGCAGCAGTACGCGTCCCTTTCTGCTCTGAATCTGGAATGGGGCTCCGCGTTCAGCAATTGGGACGTGGTAACGCCTCCGACCACTCATGAGGCAATGCAGCGTAAAGATCAGAATTTCAGCGCCTGGGCTGATTTCAAGGAGTGGATGGACATATCCTTTGCCGACGCGCTCCAAATGGGCACTCAGGCCATCCACTCTGTTGATCCTCATGCATTCGTTAGCATCGGCGGCGGACAACGCCCTGGCTGGGGAGGCTACGACTATGACCGGCTTACGAAGGCGCTTACCGCGATTGAGCCATATGATATCGGGAACAACGTCGAGATTATTCGCTCGCTGAACCCTGAGATGCCGATGCTTTCGACGGGTTTCGAGCAAGGCCCCTGGGAGCAACAGCGTGTCTGGCGGGAACTTTTTCACGGGCATCGCGGCCTGATTATCTGGGACGAGAAGCACGAGTATGTTCAACCGGATGGCCAGCCCGGAACCCGTGGCCGGGAGGCTGCAAAGTATTACAACCAAATTCGTGACGGGCTGGGTGCACTCATTATCAACAGCCGCCGCGTGAGCCCTCCGATTGCCATTCACTATTCGCAAGCCAGTATGCGAACGGAATGGATGCTCGCCAGGCAGCCCGAAGGCGACAAGTGGATTGATCGTGGCGCTAAAACTGACCGCACCGATGATGAGTTCCTGCGGTTGCGGGAATCCTGGTGCGAACTGATAGAAGATCAGGGCCTGCAATATAACTTCGTTTCGTACAGCCAACTGGAGGACGGAGAACTTGAGAAGGGAGGCTACCGTCTCCTCATCCTGCCCCGGTCGTCATCTTTGTCCGAAAGGGAGTCTACCGCCATTCGGGATTTCATCGCTCAAGGCGGCACAGTCATCGCGGATGGCGAATCCGGAACTTTCAACAGCCATAGCCGCCGGCTAGCCGCTTCCTCTTTAGCGGATCTATTCGGGGGCGCACATGCGCAACCGGTTACGGTCCGCTCCTGGGGAAAAGGAAAGGCCATCTTCCTGCAAGCCGCAACGCTGGACTACTTACAGGACAGGCTTTCCGGCAGAGAAGCCACAACTCACAGCCTTATAACCAGTCTTATGCGTACCATTAACATCCAGCCCGAGTTTGCCGTCACCGACGCGGCGGGCAAGCCTGTGGTGGGCATCGAAACTCATGTGTTTCGCAACGGCGGGGTGCGGGTTATCGCGCTGATGTCGAACCCTCTGCAGCGAGTGGATGAACTCGGCCCCCCCGATTTCCGGTCCAACAAGCGCTTCGAAACGCCGGTTACCGTAACGCTCACTCTTCCGGGTTCCCTGTACGTCTACGACTGCCGCACGGGCCAAGCATACGGGCAAAAGCGCTCGAGCAAAATAACCGTCGGGCCCTATGAGCCGATACTGTTGGCGATTTCTGCCACGCCTCTTCCCACCTTGCGAATCTCCGCCCCTGCTGCCGCGCGCCGGGGATCGCTTCTCGAAGTCGGCATAAGCGCCACACCGTCGACAGCGGAAACTCATGTATTCCACGTAGATGTTCTGAATGGCAAAGGCCAGGTGGTTCCCCACTATTCCGGGAACCTGATTGCACCTGAAGGCCATGCCAGGAAGTTGTTGCCGCTTGCGCTCAGCGACGAACCGGGTAACTGGCGACTTCAAATTCGTGATGCCTTCACGGGACAGGTTTCAGACATTTCGCTAGTGGTGAACTGAGATGCGAAGATCGACAACCGCGCTGCTATGCGCCGTATTTTCAATTTGCTTGCTGAACGGCCAAGTGTATTCGCCGCTGGTCCTGAAACGCGGCCAGGCGGATACCACCAACCTTGCCGCGCTGGCCACAGGTATCTTCGCCCAATCCCATGCGCAAACCGACCGCGAAAAAGCGGAGGCGGTTTGGCGATTCTTCCTGACCGACGGACGCTTTGTGAAACCCGGCATGATGTATCACGTTGCCGGTTGGGCCTATGAAGAGCCCACAGGTGAAGTGCTGGACCCTATTCGCTTGCTCAATAGCTATGGCTTCGGGCTTTGTTATCACATAGCGCCTTTGCTGGAAAGCGTATTCAAAGCTGCGGGCTTCACAGACGCCCGGGTCTGGTTTCTCACCGGCCACACCGTCGCGGAGGTTTTCTACGTTGGCGGTTATCACTACTTCGATTCGGACATGATGGGATACAACCCAATCGGAACAACGGGGCCGCTGAAACAGCGTCTTGTCGCTTCGGTTCACCAGATTGAGCTGGATGGCAGCATCATCACCGGCAAGCTGGTCGGGCACCGGCAGAATGATGTCGCAGATGCCGATACCCCTTGGTACCCGGCCGATGTACACGCGCACGCAATCGGTGATTTGGCCGAGCTTTTCACTACCAGTCAGGATAACTGGGTTTACCCCTTTCAGCGTTATCAGCTTGGCCACACCATGGATTTCGTGTTGCGACCCGGAGAACGTATGGTGCGCTACTTCCACCCGGAACCCAAAGAGTTGAGCTACCTGCCTTATCGCTTCGATGGGACATCGTGGCGAGAGTTCCCTCAGGAAATAGCGCAATATCATATCCGAACCGCAGATGGTCCACAGAGCCAGAAAGATGGGCGGCGTTGGGCTACGGGACTGCTCCAATACAGCGCGCCTTTACCGGCTGAGACCATTACTGTGTATTCCATGCCTTGCCCTTACGTGATCATCGATGCCCGTTTTCAAGTGGATGCGCTACTCCGATCCCCCGAGAATCGCGTCATTCTTGAGACCTCAACCGATGCGGGTCAGACGTGGCTCCCAGTAGCAACTCTTACCGGCCCCCATCGTGGCGGCTGGAGTGCCACGCCCGCAGTGTTGACCAAATCAGAACATGGCACGCGCAACGCCGTGTCTGGCACGTATGGGTACCTAGTCCGCTTGACACAGCGTGGAGCGCAGATCCGCAGCGTTACCTTAACAACACGGTTCCAACTCAACCCTCGTACCTTGCCGCAACTGGAAGCTGGCACAAACGAGTTAGAGTATTCTTCCTCGGGCGTGAACCGCTGGGAACTGCCCAACCCGGTGCCCGTGCAGCGTGACAGTGTGGCGGCCGTTAGCTCCGGCGGGCAAAGCTATCTGGCGAACTCAGGGCATGGGCCGGCACAGATTACTTTCGCGCTTGAGGCGCCTGATGGCGGTGAAGTTGATGGCTTCGATGCAGGCGGCCGCTTCCTCGACTTACGCGACGGCTTAGCTCCCGACAAATTTACCGCGGAGGTCCGCAAAGTGGCTCCCTGGCCGGCAGCGGACGAACCTCAACTAGCATCCGTCTCCTGGTCCACCGCTCTGGACGGCGAGTACCGCCCGCTTTGGACTTACGATCCCAAAATCGTTTGGAAAGATCAGGATCCTATTCGGCAAACTCTCCGCTGGCCCGAGGTGGATCGTCAAGTTCGCCATCTTGTACGCGGGACGCACCAGGTTTACGTTCGTTATCAACTGCAGGGCATGGCTGTGGATTCGTTGCGTTTTGCGGTCATCCGCTCCGGACTGCATTCCGGCAGCTCGCTTCAAATTACGCATGCGTGGTTGGAGAATGGAAAGCCGCGGCAACAGGTACAACTCATACGCAGCGGATCACCGATCGACAGCTATTCCATCGAGATTCCCGCGAAGGCAACGGTTTCGAACCAAGCATTCGTGCTCGAAAACATAGCAGGGAGGCATTAGGTGCCGCGAGTACTGGTGAGCTTCATTCTGCTCTGCGGCATAGCAACGGCCGCGCCTGATCCGGAGTCCGGCCGAGCCCGCTTTAATATCCGGTGCGCCGGGTGTCACGGGGAAGATGGCCTTGGTGGCGAGCGGGCGCCAACGTTTGGGAAAGGTTCACCCAAGCGGCTCGCAAGCGAAGACGGTATCCGCGGCATCATCACCGCTGGCATCCCGGAATCCGGCATGCCAGCCTTCTCGTTGCCTGAAGAGGAATTATCGCAGCTAGTCACCTTTGTGCACACGCGCGTGAAGCCCCTCATCTATACCGCGGTGCCCGGAGACGCGGATGCCGGCGAACGCTTTTTCTTCGGTAAGGGAGATTGTTCGGCATGCCATATGATTCACGGGCGAGGAGGCATCAAAGGGCCAGACCTTACTGAGGTGAGCGAAACCCTGACGCCTATTGCGATAGAAACGTCATTGCGCGATCCCAACAGCCGCCGAGTACCCGGATACCAAACGGCTTGGGTGAAATTGAAATCAGGAGAGATTGTGCGAGGGTTCATCCGGAATGAAAGCGGCTTCGATCTGCAACTTGTGGGGTTCGATGGCAGGCTGCACCTGTTGGGAGACGACGGGCATAAGATTCTGACGAGGGGACCTAACTCGCTCATGCCGCCGCTGGCCGCCTCTGCGCGGGAGCACCAGGATCTTATCGCATTTCTACGTGCCGCACCGCAGAGAACCATGGCGCAAGCGCTCCCCTCAGCGCTGCCTGGAGCAATGACCTGGAGCGGTTTGGTCCGCCCCCGCCCTGGAGATTGGCCCACCTATCACGGTAAACTCGACGGCAACCGCTACAGCAGCCTCACGCAGATAAACCTGAACTCCTTGGGGCGGCTTGCGCCCGCATGGTTTTACCCGGCTGGTATCGGGCAGTCCTTGCAGACGACACCGGTTGTTGCAGGCGGCGTCATGTACATCACGACCGTCAATTCGGTAACCGCTCTGGATGCCAGAACAGGGCGCAAGATTTGGGCTTACTCGCGGCCCCGCTCCAAAGGTCTGGTGGGCGATGCAGCCGGCGGAATCAACCGGGGCGTTGCGGTCCTGGGAGACAGTGTTTTCCTGGTCACGGACAACGCTCACCTTCTTGCCATACATCGCATAACAGGCGGCCTCATCTGGGATTCGGAAATGGCGGACTCTCGCCAGCACTACGGCGCCACCTCAGCTCCGCTGATTGCTGGCGATCTAGTCATCTCCGGTATTTCCGGCGGCGATGAGGGTGTCCGTGGCTTTGTTTCTGCCTTTCGCGCCACTACCGGAGAGCGTGTGTGGACATTCAAATCCATCCCCGATCCTGGCGACCCCGAAGCAAGCACCTGGGTCGGCAAAGCCCTTGAGCATGGCTGCGGCTCCACTTGGCTGACCGGAACATACGACGCTGCGAACAATACTCTGTTCTGGCCGATTGGAAATCCTTGTCCGGATTTCAACGGAGATGAACGGCAAGGCGACAATCTCTACACGGACTCTGTAGTTGCCCTGGACCCTCTTACCGGGAAGCGAAAATGGCATTTTCAGTTCACTCCTCACGATCTGCACGATTGGGACGCCACAGAAACCCCGATGTTGGTCGATGCGCTGTTCGGACGAACCAAAAGACAGCTTCTCCTGCAAGGCAACCGGAACGGATTCTTTTACGTTTTGGATCGCGCTACGGGCAGGTTCTTGCGGGCCGACCCGTTTGTACGCAAGCTGAATTGGGCCAGCAAAATAGACGAGACCGGCAGGCCTGTACTCACCGATTTCAACGCGCCTTCAGAAAAGGGCACTGAGGTTTGCCCTTCCATGGATGGCGCCACAAATTGGATGTCGACCGCTTACCACCCGGGAACCGGTCTGTTCTACCTAGTAGCGCTTGAAAAGTGCAACGTCTTCAGTAAGAACGCGGAATGGTGGAAGCAGGGTGAATCTTTCTACGGGGGCGCCACCCGGCCGCTTGCGCAGGAATCGCCCCGTAAATTCGTCCGAGCTTTGAATATTGAAACCGGCAAAATCGAATGGGAACGCGAACAGTTCGGTCCGGGAGAGGCGTGGGGCGGTCTGCTGGCCACCGCTGGCGGGATTCTATTCTCCTGTGAAGAAAGCGGCGCCCTGGTTGCTTTGGACGCGCGAACGGGTGTGCCGGTTTGGCACTTTCAGACCAACGTGTCGTGGCATGCGTCGCCGATGACGTATGCAATTAATGGCAGGCAGTTCGTCGCTGTTGCTGCGGGATCGAACATCGTCTCGTTCGCTCTTTCCGGCGGGCAACCATGAATCGAACACTTGGGTTCGTAACCGGTCTTGCTCTGCTGGGCCCTCTTGCGGGCGCCGCGCCGCACGCCACACTTCCTCAGTTGCTTAGCCTACTGCAAAAGGACTGGAAAGAGCCTCAGGCGATGGACTTCATGCGCCAGGTTTACGCCACGGATCGCTTTTTCACCTTTCCGAAGTTTGCCGAGACATCGCTCTATCTGCAGGCTTGCATGCGGCAGATCGGGCTTCAGGATGTCGAAATTGTAAACGCACCTGCTGACGGGAAAACCCAGGTTGGGTTTTGGACCGAACCGCTGGCCTGGGATGCGAAGAGTGCCACGCTGCAATTGCTGGACAGCAGCGTGCCCGAAGATGAGCGAGTCCTGGCCGACTACTCGAAAGTTCCCGCTTCCCTGGGCATGTGGAGCGGCGCTACAGCCAGAGAAGGAGTGGTAGCCGAAATTGTCGCTGTTACCCCGGAAAATATGACAAAGCTCGATCTGCGTGGCAAACTGGCGCTGACCGATGTGAACCCGGCAGGGCTGAAATGGATGCTGGTGCAGGCGGGGGCCTTGGGTGCCATTAATACATTCACGGAAAATCCTGGTCTTGTAAATGGGCGTCAATGGATCAATTCCTGGGGAGACGATGGCTGGGCGTACACCGGGCGCAGCACGCCCCTGTTGAGCTTTTCCATCTCACCACACCAAGCGCAGATCGTCCGCAGGCTCCTGCGAAAAGGGCCTGTCCGCGCCAGGGCTGCCGTCGATACGCGCCACTATGCAGGTTCATATCCGTATGTGACCGGCTCAATACCCGGCGCCACGCAGCAAGAGGTCCTCACGTTGGGCCACACCTCTGAGCAAGGTGCGCAGGATAACGCGACGGGAGTCGCAGCCACGCTTGAGGCAATGGCCACCCTGCAGCGACTAATTGCATCAGGGAAACTTCCGCGGCCTAGGCGCGGGATTCGCATTCTTTCCATGGGAGAGATGTACGGGTCCATGCACTACGTCCAGCACAATCCGGAGAAGATTCGGCGCACAGTAGCCGCTATGTGCGTCGATTCCCCAGCCTCTTCCTATGACTTAGCAGGCACTGAGTACAGCTTCTACATGAACCCCCATGTCGCCAAAGACTTCACGGATGCGCTGATCTTAAGTATTGCTGCTCTCCACCTAACAAGCGTTAAACGGCCGTGGCATGAGAAGCAGTTCACCACGGGCACCGATACTTACCTGGCCGAACCGATGGTGGGCGTGCCTACCGTGTGGGGGTACAGCGGCAGCGGCGTGGAAACACATCACAACAGCGAAGACACGCCGGATCGCGTAGACCCCCGATCTCTCCGGGACATTTCCGTAATCAATGCGGCGTATCTCTACTTCATTGCCAACGCGGATGCATCCGATGCGTCATACCTGGCACAACTGAGTGAAGATCGCGGATATATTCAGATAGCGAAACACGCCGGCAGGCTCCTGGAGCAGATCTCTCAGGCTCAGGGAGCCAAGCAGGTTGCCGCCCTGATTCAAGACGCCGCCGGACAGATGGATTACGCAGCGGATCGCGAAATGCAAGCGGTCCGAAGCGTTCTGCGACTGATCGCCGGCCCGGAGCGGGAACCGGTCCTTAAATTGACAACTCAAGGGGCGGAACGGCTCAAAGCGTTCGGGCAACAACAACAGGTTCGCATCCGGCAGGCCGCCGAAAATCGAGCACAGACGTTAGGCGAGGCCCTAGTTCCCACGCCGGTCCAGCCTGCCGACCCGCAAGCAAACACAATCGTGGTCAAACGAATCCGATTCGGCACCTTACCGCTGGACGATCTACCCCACGAGCAATGGGAAGGCTTTCCTTCGGGCGCCTGGTCTTTAGCCCCCACCATTGCACTTTACTGGTGCGACGGCCACAGGACCCTGGCAGAAGTGATTCGATTAACGCAGTTTGAGCTTGGGCCTACAGCATTCGACTTCGTGAACTACTTTCGGTTTCTACAGCGTCACGGATACGTGAGTTTCTTAAGTTAGATTGTCGAGCCAAACAAAAGCGGCGGGGTTACGCCCTCAGAATTGGTCCAAGTCAAGGTCACCGATCTCTGCCTTTATCCGAATTTCAGTCGGGGATGTTTTGCAATGGGGCCAGTGAGTGGTTCGGCGTATTCGCGAAAGCCAGGTAGCGGAGCGCTAGCGCCAGCATGCCGCCAGACATCGGCTAGCAAACGTTCGAGGTAAGCAACACGATTGAGAGGCGTCAACCCGGTGCTGATGCCGTATTGTTCCCCGGGACTAAGCTGTAGCGTTACCATCTGATTCGTATTTCCGGACGACAGGGGTTCGTCTTGGCATACGCCCCGAAGGCATCGAGCAGCTTGTGAAACAGGTCGAGGCAATGCGTGAGGAATCCGGTCGAAGGCGATCACGATTCCGGGGCGAAGCCGATCAGGATTCCGGCGGGAATGCGTTTACATCAGCAATGTGAGAGCGCGCGCTGTGCGGACAGCCGCTGGTGTCGCAAAAGACTTGGCCGACAACATCGCTCACGGAGTCCCCTGGCACGAAGCAACCAGCATCGCCCAGGAACTGAAATGCGAGCTTTTTCTCGAGGCGCCTCCCGGGCATGTTCTCACCGATCTGGCGCGTGACAACCTCGATCGGATGCAGGCGTGGCCCGTTACGCCGGGAGTGTTCCAACGCTTGCTGAAGCCGCGCTGCGGCAAATGCCGGACACCGCAGAACACGGCGGCGGTAGTACGCCACTTTTGTGAATTCGCTCGGACGTCGCTAAATCAGTCATGCGCGGAATTGCCTGGCGGCATCGACGAGCGTTCCGCAACAGGCCTTTGCCAATCGGAAGATTTTATTCGTGCCAATCCCGTTCGGCGAACTGGGTGGGACCCTTGATTAGCGATCCATATCACGATCATAAGAACACACAACAGTCGCGTATCACCTGTGAAGAGTCCAATCTAGCGTGAGGACAAAAACACATCCGCTGGATGAGAGCCTCGCCAGCAGTGACGTTTCTTGGTCTTTGAAACGCGTTGCAAAACTCAACAAAAAGAAACTGGAGATAGGTATGTTCAATCGATTCGCCGTATTCACCACAATCTTGTGTGCTGCCGTCCTGTCGAGCACACCAAACTTACACGCTCAGAAGTCCGAAGTGAAGAATATCGTCCTCGTCCACGGTGCCTGGGCTGACGGTTCGGGCTGGAGGGGCGTTTACTTCAACCTTGTCAAGGATGGCTTCAACGTCACCATCGTCCAAGAGCCGGAGACGTCCTTCCAGGATGATGTGACCACAGTGAAGCGTATCCTCGCACTGCAAGACGGACCGAGCATCCTTGTCGCTCATAGCTATGGAGGAGCGGTAATTACCGAAGCGGGGACGGATCCCTCGGTCGCGGGATTGGTTTACATCGCGGCCCACATGCCAGATGGTGGAGAGAATGAGGCTGACGACGGGAAGCGCTTTCCAAGTGACCTCAGCAAGTCTAGTGCGATAAAGAAGACTGCAGACGGTTTTACTTATCTCGACCCCGCGCAGTTCCACGAGTACTTCGCAGCCGATCTGCCGTTTGAGTTGTCCACCTTTATGGCCCGATCCCAGGTATTCAACGCAGCTGTGAATTTCAAAGGGGTCATCACCACGCCTGCATGGAGAGAGAAACCGAGTTGGACGGTCGTCGCCGGGGAGGATAGAACGATCAATCCCGACCTCGAACGGTTTTATGCCGCGCGAGCCAACAGCCACACGATCGAAGTCGCCGGTGCGAGTCATTGCGTCTATGTGTCGCACCCTAAGGAAGTTGCAGAAGTAATTGAAAGTGCAGCACGTGGAGCTCGGATTCCGCAAGGAATCCCCACACCCGGAGGGACCAAGTGAAACTTCTTGACATTCAGTCCTCACCAAGAGGCGAATCTTCCGATTCGATCACCCTCACCAAATCATTCATCGAGGCGTGCAAATCCGACAACAGCTCGATAGTTGTGGATACGTTGAACGTCTAGCATGAACGGCTACCGGAGTTCGACTACGAGGCAATCGGAGCGAAGTACAAGGCAGTAAAGCACGAAATGATGACTGAGGCAGAGTCCGACGTATGGGAGCGTATTCAATCATTGATCCAGCGCTTTCGGAATGCCGACCGAATCGTCTTAGGAACTCCAATGTGGAACTTTGGCCTGCCTTACAAGCTCAAACAGTTGATTGATCTCGTAGCGCAGC
>JAOAPQ010000143.1 GCA_025462965.1 Bryobacterales bacterium | reverse complement strand
CTGGTGCGGGCATGCTGGAGGGTCGCAAGCGCGGCGTAATCTTCGATGTCGGCCACGGCGGCGGCAGCTTCCTTTTCCGCGTGGCCATTCCGCTCACGAAGGTCGGGTTCTGGCCCGATTCGATCTCTACCGATCTGCATGCCTCCAGCATGAACGGCGCGATGAAGGACATGCTCAACGTTGCCGGCAAGTTCATGGCTCTTGGAATGCCCCTGCCTGATGTCATTGCTGCTTCTACGTGGAATCCCGCGAAGGAGATCCACCATGAGGAGCTTGGCAATCTCTCACCCGGTTCGCCGGCCGATGTTGCGGTGCTTCGAGTGGAGCAGGGCGATTTCGGGTTCTCCGACCACTACGGCGCGCGGCTCCGGGCTAAGCGGAAGTTAACGTGCGAACTCACTCTTCGCGATGGGCGAGTGGTCTACGATCTGAACGCGCTTACCCGCGAGGATTGGGACAAGCTGCCGCCGCACTACGGGCCGCAGGGTGACCCCAAGTGGGACGGCACGATCAGTGGTGAAGCTCGCGAGCGGCCTACATCGGAGAAGTCGGTAACCAAGCATTAGCCGCTGATTCTCGCGGATAAGACTTAAGGCTCGAGGCGCAGGATGCCGAAAGCCTCCGGCACGTGGAAGCTGCGCTGCCCCGTGGGTTGCCAGGCAATGTACTGCTTCTGGTCTCCGGCGCCCTGGATGCGAAACAGTCCTACGCGTAGCTCCCTGCCTGCAGCCGGCGTGAACGCGGACAGCGGAATCTTCATTTCGCCGTACCAGACTTTCCGCCCGCGATCGATGCGGGCCTTCACGGTGAAGCCTGAGTTCCAACCCATACCGCCTTCCGGCTTCGGGTGCGAACGATCGATGTCGAGGTCTACCCATTCCCCTTGAGGAGATACCTGCAGTTCCCGGTAGCGCTCCGGGTGGTCGAAGTCCGAGCCGATGAACGCCTCGGCGACATCCCACGTCCATAATTTCGGAGTTTCGGATCTGGTCTCCGGGTTCGGCTTGAGATTGAGGCTGTCGTAAGGGCAAGAGAACAGAACGTACAGGTTTCGGTCTGTCCAGCGTGAGCGGATTTCGGTTGCCGGGAGCGGAACCGGTTCTCCCAGATAGTTCTGACGGGCAAGCACCGGTGCTGTGTTCCGCCACTGCGGCGCGGCGGGGTCTGCGGTCAACTCGAAATCGCGGTCGATGTGTTTGGCTGCGAGCGCTGGCTGATCCGCCGTCAGGTCTATCACGGCGTAGCGTGTCAGCGTCGGAATCGTAAACTCCGTGCCGCCTTCGGCGACGGTCACGTCTTTCAACGCGAGATCCGGTTGTCCCAATGCCATGACTTTGGCGCTCGGGAATGCGCCGAGTACTCTCACGCGCGCTCCGGATACGTCGTTATTCGAGTAGTTCACCAGATGCAATCGCGTGTGCCGGGCATCGCCTTCTAAATGGCCGAGCACGACGTCGGTGCCGTAAATGCGAAGCAGGCGATGTTCATCGCCCAGGCGCCTTCGCACGACTGCAGCGAACCCGGCAGGGTTGCGCGCGGATTCGCGAGTGAAATCCGGCGTTCCGAGCTTCACCACCAGTTCCGGTTCGCGGCCGTTCTTTTGCAACGGCGCCGCCATCAGGTTCCGTCGCGCGAGCAGTTTCAGCACTTCGCCGACCTCCGCGGTTCCGTCGTCCTCGACTCCGATCTGCGCTCGCGGCGGCGCAGGGAATTCCGGGATGGATTGGAGGAAGGCAAGCGTCTTGTCGAACAGTGGACGATCCGCTTCACTCACCGGAAACCAAACGTTTCCGCGCCAGGCGTTAGCTTCGGCCATCGCGAGCGGCAGGTCGGGCCCCGCCGCATGGCTGATGAAAGGCGCGTCCGGATTCCGCTGGAAACGCCAACCGTTAGCAGTCACCCAGGGCGCTGCAGTGGCGCCGGCGATTTCCACACGGTAATTTACGCCGGGTTTTTCCAACTCGACTGCATTCGGAGGAGCGGCTCCGTTGAGCAGATGGATCGTGAGAAGCGCAAGTATCATGCCAGTTGGAGGACGGTTTCTCGGATGGCTGCCCGATCGTATGTTCCAAGCCCGAGCGTTCCCGCGAACCCGATGTGCCCGGGTTCCCGGATGAACGGGTTCTGGTTGGGGTCAAGCTTCGCTCCAAGATACTTGGGATCGCGATCCCAAACCGAGACCGCTTTCTCGCTCCTTCTCTTCTCCTCGATCACATCGAGCAGCAATCGGTCCATTGCGACCGGGTCAGTTCCGAATTTCATCTGCTTGGGGTAGAAGGTGAAACGAACATCGCGCACGAACGGGCCGCCGTGCCATACTCCGCGCAGGCCGTCCATGACGTTCAGCACTGTTTTTGAACGGAGGGGCTCCACACTTGCCAGCGTTCCGATGAACGTCTTGGTGTTCGTCTTCTCGCCATAATGCGAACGGGCGACGTTCGAGAAATTGCCGTAAGCGATGTTCTTGAGGCAGCCTGTGACGCCCGCCGCGCCGTGATCCTTCATGTTCGGAACGTTGATGATCTTGTCGAAGCGCTCAGAGACAAGACGCACCAGATTCGACCGCGTATCCTCTTCGCCGAAGAAGTTGGTTTCGACGTAGACATTGGGATCGTAACCGAGGATCGACTTGCGAGGGGTCTCGACCGCGACGATGTTGACGCCGGCGGGGACGAACCGATCGTAGTGCACGGACTCCAGTTGATCGCCGAAACGTTCGTAGATCCAGATGTTTTGCGGCTTCAATCCGACCGTAATCAGATTGCGAACGATCTCTCCGACGATTTCGGGCCGCGAACAGACCTGCGGTGCGCCGGAGCAGTTGACCTTAATGCCTACTGCATCCGAGGGGCGGAAGAAGCCGGCCCAGGCTTCGCGAGCGTCACGGGTACCCGCAAGTGCGCTCATGCCTCGGTCGATCATGGCGTTCACGGACTGCTG
Organism: Bryobacterales bacterium; assembly: GCA_025462965.1. Classification (GTDB taxonomy): domain Bacteria; phylum Acidobacteriota; class Terriglobia; order Bryobacterales; family Bryobacteraceae; genus JALYXI01. The sequence goes on along the minus strand of JAOAPQ010000143.1, from coordinate 1,821 downwards.
GTTGATGGCGCCCGAAGTCTCGTCGACAGACGACGGCGATTTCACCGTGACCACACGGCCGGGGAAGCGCCCCGGCATTCCGTCGCCGTGCGGCTCATAACGGCTCACGATTCTATATTTCGGCTCCTGCTCCTTCCCCATCAGGACGGCGGGAAGAGCGACCGGCAATTGCAGCAAAGTGCGGCGTCGCATTTATCCTTACTTTCGCACGACTGGCGCATTGAGCGCGGGACATGGTGCCTCTCCGCTGCCGCTGTCCTTTAGCCGACACCTCATTTGAGAGATTTTTCACACCACGGGCTCGTGTGTTGTGCCAAGTCGCCCGCCATCCCGCGGATCTGTCCATTCAGGGAGTTTCAGATCCTTGACTCCATCATTCTGTCTAACTAAAATTCGATTAAAGTTGACGAACGTGGCACCGAGCGGTGCCAGTTAGCACCGCGGCTGAAAGGGGTGGATCAAATGGAAAAGCGTTCTGCATCCGTAATTTCTCCACACTTGTCGCTTTGGATAGTATGCGCGACGGTGTTCCTATGTGGACTCGTAGTCGGCCAGGAAGTAACAGCGACTATCAATGGCATCGTGACCGATCCGTCAGGCGGGGCAGTCGTTGGGGCCAAAGTTACCGCTAAGGACTTGGACCGCGGCACAGTTTCGCAAACGACCACCAATGGCGACGGCTTTTATACTTTCCCCAGATTGCCGATCGGCCGCTACGAGCTGCGAGTTGAGAGTCCCGGGTTCCAGGCTATGGTGCAGTCCGGCATCCTGTTGCAACTGAATCAGAACGCCAGAATCGATTTTCAGCTGAAGGTCGGGAATGTCAGTGAAACGCTTGAGGTGACGGCTGGGGCGCCGGTGCTTCAAACGCAATCGACGCAGGTGGGAACAGTGATCGATCAACGCACCAACACCCAGCTTCCTTTGGCTACTCGCAACTATGTGCAATTGACTTTGCTGTCTCCGGGCGCCGTGCATCCCGATCCCCAAGGCTTCGAAAACGGCCAGGCCACCGGCAATGGCGCCAGGCCATACATCAACGGCAATCGGGAGCAGACCAACAACTTTATACTGGATGGCGTCGACAACAATCAGGTGTCGGATAACCTGGTCGGGTACGCGCCCAGTCCCGACGCCATCCAAGAGTTCAATCTGATTTCGCAAAATGCATCCGCCGAGTTTGGGAACTTCATGGGCGGGATAATCAGTACTTCGATTAAGGCGGGAAGCAACGCGTATCATGGCAATGTCTTTGAGTTCTTCCGCAATGACAAGTTGAACGCGAATCGGTGGGATTTTAACTTCCTCGGTACTAAGCGGCCGCTGTTGCGCTGGAACGAGTTTGGCGGGACTCTTGGCGGTCCCATCAAGCACGACAAGCTGTTCTTCTTCGTCGATTACCAGGGACAAAGATTTGACACTCCGGCAAGTAGCGCTGGATTTACGGTTCTTACCCTCCTGGAGCGGCAAGGGAACTTTTCGGAACTCCTTACTCGAGGGCTCCAAATAAGGGATCCCAGGACCGGTATTCCATACCCCAATAACGTAATTCCGCCCTCGCAGTTGAGTCCCGTGGCTACGAAGATTGTGACTTCCCAATACTATCCCGCCCCTCTTAACGGAAATCTTGTTAACAATCAAGTAAACACGTCAGGGACACAATCCAATGCGGATCAGGGCGATGCCAGGGTCGATTGGTCCATCTCGGACAAAGACCGGCTCTTCGGCCGCTATTCGCAAAGCGTACTTGACATCCCGACGACGAACAGCCAGCCGCTGATGTATAACAGCTTCGCGAATTATCCGACTCACAACGGGGTC